>NZ_JAJQJF010000006.1:0-272800 GCF_021213615.1 Cupriavidus sp. UGS-1
GACCGCCGCGGCGCGCGCCGCCGGATCGACCGTCTGCACCGTCATGCCTTCGCGCAGCCGGTCGGCGCCGTCGACCACGACGCGCTGGCCGGCCTGCACGCCGCGCAGCACCGCGGTCTGCTCGCCGTCGCTCGGTCCCAGCGCGACGGTCTGCACCTTGACCTTGTTCTGCTGGTCGACCACATAGACGAAGGTGCCCTGCTGACCGCGCTGGATCGCCGCGACCGGCACCACGGTGGCGCCGGCCAGCGTATCGACCCGCATCCGCACATTGACGAACTGGTTCGGGAACAGCATGCCGTCGTCGTTGCGGAACACCGCCTTGAGCCGCACGGTCCCGGTGGTGGTATCGATCTGGTTGTCGGTGGTCAGCAGCGTGCCGTCGGCCAGCTTGTTGCGCGCCTGCCGGTCCCAGGCCTGTACCGGCAGCGTCTGGCCGGCGTTCAGCTGCCTGAGCACGCTGGGCAGGTTGTCCTCCGGGATCGAGAACAGCACGGCGATCGGCTGGATCTGCGTGATCAGCGCGATGCCGTTGGCGTCCGAGGTGCTGACGATATTGCCCGGGTCGACCTGGCGCAGGCCGATGCGGCCCGAGGTCGGCGCCTTGATGCGCGTGTAGCCCAGCTGCAGGCGCGCGTTGTCGACGTTGGCCTGGTCGGTCTTGACCACGCCCTCGTACTGGCGCACCAGCGCGTCCTGCGTGTCGACCTGCTGCTTGGCGATCGAATCCTGCGCCAGCAGCGTGCGATAGCGCTGCTGGTCAATGCGCGCGTTCTGCAGCAGCGCCTGGTCGCGTGCCAGTTGCCCCAGCGCCTGGTCGAGCGCGGCCTGGAACGGACGCGGATCGATCTCGGCCAGCAGGTCGCCGGCCTTGACCATCTGGCCCTCCTTGAACAGCACGCGCAGCAGTGGGCCCGAAACCTGCGCGCGCACCGTGACGTTGGCGACCGGGGTCACGTTGCCCAGGCCATTGAGCACCACGTCCATATCGCGCTGCACGACCGGGCTGACCACCACCGGCGCGGCCGGGCCGCTCATGCCGCGGCCGCCCGGGCCGCCGGGTCCGCCCGGGATGCGTCCGCCAGGTCCGGGCTGGCCCGCCTGGCCGGCATCGGACGCACCGCGCTGGCTGTACCAGTACCAGCCGCCGCCGGCCAGCAGCAGCACCAGCAGGCCCGCGATCCAGGCGCCGCGCCGGCCTCGCGAAGGGGCGAGCGCGGCGGGCGGAATGGGGCCGGGGCGGCGGTCCGGGCCGGACTCTGGCCGGTCAGCGGGCCGGCCGGCGGGTGCCTCGGTGGAGGCATCGATCGGGTGATCCTCGCCGTGAGTCGTGGGTTTGGCGGGCGGATTGGAGTCGGGATTGGCCATGCAATGGGTCCTGATGCGGTCCTGATGCGGTCCGGAAACGGTCCTGGAGCGGGGCCTGCGCACGCAACGGGTGCGCGGCCCTTCTGTTCGATGGAAAGACGCAGAAGTATGCCGCAACGGTCAGGGCCGGCTCCGGATGCGGAGCGGGGCCCACCTGCGGCGACGTGGCAAGGATACGGCGTGAGGCGGGGCAGACCTATGTCGGCACGGAAAGGCTTTATTACAGATAATTACCAGCGCCCCCGGTGTAACTTGCCGAAACAACATTGCGGCGGCCCGGCCGGCGTGCCTGTTTATCATCCGGCTATGCGATCCAATCAGCCCACCCAGATCCTGGTCGTCGACGACGATCCCGACTTGCGCGACCTGCTGCGCGAATACCTGACCCAGCAAGGCTTCGCCGTTTCCGTGCTGCACGACGGCGACGGACTGCAGGCCCGCCTCGAGCGCGAGCGTCCCGCGCTGATCGTGCTCGACCTGATGATGCCCAAGGTCGATGGCCTGACCGCGCTGCGCAAGCTGCGCGCCCGCAACGACGATATCCCGGTGATCCTGCTGACCGCGCGCAGCGACGAGATCGACCGCATCGTCGGCCTCGAGATCGGCGCCGACGACTACCTGGGCAAGCCGTTCTCGCCGCGCGAGCTGCTGGCCCGCATCAACGCGGTGCTGCGCCGCAAGCTGGCGCGTCCGGCGGCGGCGCCCGAGGACCGTGACAGCGTGACCTTCGGCCCGTTCAAGGTCGATTTCCGCCAGCGCACGCTGGTGCGGTCCGGCCAGGCGCTGCCGATCAGCGACACCGAATTCGCGCTGCTGAAGCTGCTGCTGATGCATCCGCTCGAGGTGCTGTCGCGCGAGCGCATCGTCGAACTGATGTATGGCGCGGCCAGCGGCGTCAGCGACCGCGGCATCGACGTGCAGATCTGGCGCCTGCGCCGGCTGCTCGACGAGGACGCGCAGCGGCCGCGTTATATCCAGACGGTGCGCGGGCGCGGCTATACCTTCGTGCCGGACGAAGCGGTCCAGGCCGACCTGGACGCCTGATGAAGCTGCGCATCGACACCCTGTTCGGCCGCATGGCGCTGCTGATCGCCGCGGTGCTGGTGATCAGCCATTTCTCGTGGCTGGCGATCCTGCGCATGGACCGGCGCGAACAGCGCATGGAATATTCGGTCGAGCAGATGCTGTTCCAGCTCGACAGCATCCAGCGCGCGCTCGACGCCAGGCCGCCGGCGAAGCTGCCGAGCCTGGTCGAAGTCGCCGGCGAGGCCAGCGCCGAGGAACATGCGCGCGCGCCGACCGACCGCTCGCGCCGGCTGGTCGAGCGTTTCTCCGGCCGGCTGCCGCCCGGCACCCAGGTGCGCATCGAGGACGAGGACACGCCCCGCATCTGGATCAAGCTGCCGACGCGCCAGGACTGGATCGCGATGCCGATCCTGTGGGTCCATAACCCGCCGCTGGACAACCGCCTGATTCCCGGCGCGATGCTGGTGGTCAGCGTGGCAATCGTGTTCGCGCTGCTGATCGCCTGGCAGATCCAGCGGCCGGTGCGCGAGATGGCCAATGCGGCCGGGCAGCTGTCGCGCCAGCAGCCGGTGACGCCGCTGCGCGAGCGCGGCCCGCTGGAGCTGCGCCAGCTGATCGAGCGCTTCAACAAGATGGTGGCGGACCTGGCGCGCATCGACCAGGAGCGCAACACGATGCTGGCCGGCATCGCGCACGACCTGAAGACGCCGCTGGCGCGGCTGCGGCTGCGCGCCGAGATGCTGGCCGATCCGAAGGCGGCGGCGGGCGTCACCCGCGACGTGGAGTCGATGTCGGCGATCGTCGAGCAGTTCCTGGCGTTCGCGCAGAGCGCCGAGCCGACCGCGCGGCCGGTGCCGGTCGATCGCCGCATGGCGGAACTGGCGGCGTCGCTGGCCGAGCAGGAGCGGCCGGTCGACCTGTCTCTGGAGGCCGGCGAGGGCTTCCGGATGATCGCCACGCAGCTCGATCGCATCGTCGGCAACCTGGTCGACAATGCCTACCACTACGGCGCGCCGCCGGTCAGCATCCGCACCGCGCGCGTCGCGGACGGCTGGCAGCTGGTGGTCGAGGACGCGGGCAGCGGCATTCCGGAGGATGCCTTCGACAAGGTCACGCTGCCATTCGTGCGGCTGGACCCGGCGCGCGGCGGCAATGCGCATTCGGGCCTGGGGCTGGCGATCGTCGACCGGCTGGTGCGCCAGTCCGGTGGGCGCCTGACGCTGGGCAACCGGCCCGAGGGCGGTCTGCGCGTCGAGATGGTGTTCCCGTTCGCGCAGCTGGCCAAGGCGGCTTAAGACGTGCTGTCGGGCTGAATACCCCGTCGTCCCCGCCTGCGCGGGGGCGACAAGCAAAGGCCGCAGCTTACTGCTGCGGCTTTTTCTTTTCGCCGATGCGGCTTTCCTGGCCCGACAGCAGCTTGGCGATGTTCTGGCGATGGCGCAGGATCAGCAGCGCGCTGATCGCGACGATCGCGGCAGCCATCACGTCGGCGCCGAACATCAGCACGTAGAAGAACGGCGCGAAGATGGCCGACACCAGCGCGGCCAGCGACGAGTAGCGGAAGAAGAAGGCGATGATCAGCCAGGTCGCCAGCGTGCCCAGGCCCAGCCACGGATGGATCGCGAACAGGATGCCGGCCGCGGTCGCCACGCCCTTGCCGCCCGCGAAACGGTGGAACACCGGAAACAGGTGACCGAGGAATACCGCCACCGCGACCAGCGCGATGCCGGTCTGGTCGACGCCGTAGTCGGGCCCGAAGCGCTGCGCCAGCCAGACCGCCAGCCAGCCCTTGAGCCCGTCGCCGAGCAGCGTCAGCAGCGCCGCCTTCTTGTTGCCGGTGCGCAGCACGTTGGTCGCGCCCGGGTTGCCGGAGCCGTAGGAATGCGGATCGGGCAGCCCCATCGTCTTGCTGACCACGACAGCGAAGGAGACCGAACCGATCAGATAGGCGAGCAGGGCAAAGACGAGATTGGCGAGATTGGCCATGGGCGGGGTTCGAAAAGGCAGCGGAAAGGCGGGGAGAACCGGAACGGTCGCAAAAAACTGGCGCGATTGTAGCGCGCCGGCGTGACGCTCACGACCGTGATTACCCGGGGCATGAACCAGCGCACAGGCCAGGGCACAGGCCAGGGCACAGGCCAGGGCACGGAAGAGGGCACCGCGGTGTTCAGCCCTCCGCCAGCCCGCATTGCACCGGCCTGGCGCCCAGCAGCGCGGTCAGCACGGCCGGCTCGATGCTGACCAGATAGCCGCGCCGGCCGCCATTGATATAGATGCGCTCGAGCGCCAGCACGCCTTCCTCGACATAGACCGGCATGCGCTTGCGCGTGCCGAACGGCGAGGTGCCGCCGACCAGGTAGCCGCTGTGGCGCTGCGCAACCTCGGGCTTGCACGGCTGCACGCTCTTGCAGCCGATCTGCCGCGCCAGGTTCTTGGTCGACACGGTGCGGTCGCCATGCATCAGCACGATCAGCGGCTGTGCCTTGTCGTCTTCCATCACCAGCGTCTTGACCACGTGATGCTCGTCGACGCCGAGCTGCTTCGCCGATTCCTCGGTGCCGCCGTGCTCGACATAGTCGTATGGGTGCTCGCCGAAGGCGACGCCATGCTGGCGCAGCATCTGCGTGGCCGGCGTTTCGGAGATATGTCTGGTCTTTGCCATGGAGTTCGCTCGCGCGGTCAGCCGCGCGGATGATGCTGCTGATGCAGGACGCGCAGCCGTTCGCGCGCGACGTGCGTGTAGATCTGCGTGGTCGAGATGTCGGCATGGCCAAGCAGCAACTGCACCACGCGCAGGTCGGCGCCGTGGTTCAGCAGGTGCGTGGCAAACGCATGGCGCAGCGTATGCGGCGACAGCGGGGCGTGGATCTCGGCCTGCCGGGCATAGCGCTTGATCAGGTACCAGAAGGCCTGGCGCGTCATCGCCTCGCCGCGCTGCGTCACGAACAGCGCGTCGCTGCCGCGCTGGCCGAGCAGCGCGGGACGGGCGCTGGCCAGATAGCGGCGCAGCCAGACGCCGGCCTCGGCGCCGAACGGCACCAGCCGTTCCTTGTTGCCCTTGCCGCTGACCACGCGCGCCACGCCTTCGTTCAGGCCGATCTCGACGGTCTTCATCTGCGTCAGCTCGGACACGCGCAGGCCGCTGGCGTACATCAGCTCCAGCATCGTGCGGTCGCGCAGGCCGAGCGGCGTGTCGATGTCCGGCGCGCGCAGCAGCGCCTCGACCTGGGCCTCGCTCAACGTCTTCGGAAAGCGCGGCGGCTGCTTGGCGGCGCGCAGCAGCAGGCAGGGATCGGCCTGGATCAGATGCTCGCGCAACGCCCAGCGGTAAAAGCGCCGGAATACCGCCAGCCGCCGGTTCGCCGACGAGGCCCGCGTGTCCGGATGGCGCGCGGCGAAGTAGCCGGACAGCGCGCCATCGTCGGCCGCCAGCAGCGCCACGCCGCGCTCGCCGCGCAGCCAGCGCGCCAGCAGCGCGAGATCGCGGCGGTAGGCGTCGATGGTGTTGCGCGCGAGTCCATCCTCGAGCCACAGCGCGTCGCAGAAGCGGTCGACCAGTGTCAGGTCCGCGGCGATGGCGGCTTCGACCTGCGCATCGCGATCGCCGGTCGGCGCGGGCTGTTCCGCCAGCGCCGCGGTGCTGTCGTGCCGCGCGCTCACAGCAACATCACGCGCTCATGGCGCAGCAGCCAGCGTTTGACCTCGAGGTGGAAGCCGTCCTCGCCGTGATGGGCAAAGCCGCCCAGGCCCTTGGCGCCGACCACCCGATGGCAGGGCACCACCAGCGGGAAGGGATTGTCGCCGCAGGCCTGGCCCACGGCACGCGCGGTGCCGCCGATATTGGCCGCCAGTTCGCCATAGGTCGCGGTGCGCCCGCGGCGCACCGCGCGGATCGCCTGCCAGACACGGCGCTGGAAATCGGTGCCGGTGCCGGCCAGCGGCACGTCGAGCGGCGCGTCGGGATCGGCGTAGTAGGCCTCGAGCTGGACCGCCAGCAGCTGGATCGGAAGCAGGTCGGAGCCGCGCGGGGCGAAACGCTCGGGCAGGAAGTGGATCGCGTGGACGCACTGCGCGTCCGCCCGCACGCCGACGCGGCCGAACGGCGCGGCGAGGATGGCATCGAAGCGGGCGGCAAGCCTCGCGTCGCGATCGGGTTGGGGCGAGGCCGGTGGAGAATCCGTCGACGGATTCGGATGGGGATGCATGGGCGGGACAACGGTCGATCCGGATACCGGATTCTAGTGCGTCGGGCGCGCCGGGCGAAAAAAAACCGCGACGAGTGCGCGGCTGCGATTGCGGATGCTTTTTTGGGGTGCTCCCTCTCGCGCTGGCGGGAGAGGGCCGGGGAGAGGGTGAGGGCTCGCGGAAGCGGCGACGGCACATCGACGGCCTTGCCCTCTCCCCCAACCCCTCTCCCGCAAGCGGGAGAGGGGAGTACTAGGGCGACGGCAGATCGACCTCTCCCCCAACCCCTCTCCCGCAAGCGGGAGAAGGGAGTACTCCCAGAGGAAAACTACCGCACCATCACTGTTCGAGCTTGATGTTCTGCACCTTGACCAGGTTGCGCATCTTGTCGAACTCCTTCTTGATCTCGGCGGCGTGCTGCGCCGGCGAGTTGCCCGACGGCTCGGCGCCGGCGGCGATCAGGCGTTCGCGGAAGCCCTTGTCCTGCAGCGCCTTGACGGCGGCCTCGTTCAGCTTCTTGATGATGTCGTCGGGCGTGCCGGCCGGCGCCACCAGGCCGTACCAGGCCGGATCGTTCGGCTCCTTCAGGCCCATTTCGCCGAAGGTGGGCACGTTGGGCAGCGAGTCCAGGCGCTTCTCGGCGGCCACCACGATCGGGCGCAGCTTGCCGGCCTTGATGTGCGGCATCGACGAGGGCAGGTTGTCGACCATGATCGGCACCTGGCCGGCCAGCACGTCGTTCAGCGCCGGGCCCGCGCCGCGGTAGGGGATATGGACCATGAAGGTCTTGGTCGATACCTTGAACTGCTCGCCCAGCATGTGGCCGAAGCCGCAGGTGCCCGACGACGCGTACGAGTACTTGCCCGGGTTGGCCTTCAGCGTGGCCAGGAATTCCTTGTAGTCCTTGGCCGGGAAGTTCGGGTTGACCGCGATCACGTTGGCGACGTTGGCCAGGTTCGTGATGGGCTTGAAGTCCTTGATCGGGTCGTACGACAGCTTCGGATTGCAGGCCGGGTTGACCGCCATCGTCGACACCGTCGAGATGCCGATCGTGTAGCCGTCCGGCGCCGCCTTGGCGATCGCGTCGGCGCCGATCGAGCCGCCGCCACCGGCGCGGTTCTCGACCACCACCGGCTGGCCCAGGATCTTGCTCATCTGGTCGGCCGCGCCGCGGCCGACGATGTCGGTGGTGCCGCCCGGGGCGAACGGAATGATCAGCTTGATCGGCTTGGTCGGATAGTTGCTCTGTGCCTGTGCCAGCGAGGCGAAGGCGGCCAGACCCAGGGCCAGGGCAATGTGCTTGCGTTGCATGAGATCGTGTCTCCCGTCGTGAAGCCGGACGGAGAGTGTCCGTCCAGAACTGAAAATGCCGGCCAGGGACCCGGTAGGGCCCGCCGCGCCGGCGCGATGCATCGGCGGCCCGTCAGCCGCCGAGCAGGCCGCGCTTCAGATCGCGATCGACCGGGCGTTCGCCCAGGAAGATGCGCAGCACGGCCTGGTAGAAATCCTCGCCGGGGATCGGTTTGCCGCGCGGCGTGCCGTTGACGGCGATCACCGTGCCGCTGTCCGGCGTGTAGTCGAAGTCGATCACGTCGCCCTTGCGCGCGGTGCCGACCTGGTTCATCGCCTGTTCCAGCTGGTGCAGGCGATCGGCGAACTTCTCCAGCTGCGCCTCGTTGTGGTTCTCGCGCATGCCTTCGTTCAGCGCCTTGACGAAGGTGCTCGATTCCACCTCGCGCAGCGGCCGGATCTGCAGACGCTTCGGCCCCTTGGCGCCCAGCACCACGGCGGCGTTGCGCACCTTCTCGGGCAGGTACAGCGCGGCCACATAGCCCTTGACGATGAAGACCGAACGCAGGCCCGCGCCGTTCAGCTGCAGCTCCTTGCCGCCCAGGCGCGTCGCCTCGTCCAGCCGCACGCCCTCGATCTCCATCGCGCTCGCCGCCATCGGCAGCGCGCCGGCCACGGCCACGCAGCAGATCGCCAGCCACTGACGCAGGCGGCGTGCGGTCCGTGCGGTCCGGTCGAGCGGAGCGCGGGCGGAAGGGCGGCGGGGGGCAGGCATGGCGGGGCGGTACATCGAGGACGGAATGGGAAGCGGAATGAGATCGACGGAAATGCCGGAGCGTGCCATCTTCCGGGTTTTCTGAAACAATACCAATCCGTATCTGCCCTAGGGCGCACTCCGAGCCGCCTCGACACGCTGCTGGAACGCGGTCCGCGCGGGCTGTGGCCATCGTTCCTGCCACCTTCCTGACATCCTCCGACGCGCCCCCCGCGTCCCGACAACAACAAGACGCCGATGTCGCCTGCCCTGCTGATGGTGCCCGATTTCAGCCTGATCCTGATCGGCTGGCTGCTGGTGCGCTATACCTCGTTCGATCGCGGCTTCTGGTCCGGCGTCGAACGGCTGGTCTACTTCGTGCTGTTCCCCGCGCTGCTGCTGCAGGCGACCAACAGCGCGGTATTCGATTTCTCGACCACGTCGGCGATGCTCGGGCTGGCGGTGCTGACCACGGTGTTCGGCATGGCCGCCGGCTACGCGGTCAAATGGGTGCTGCGGCCCGATCCGGTCGATTTCGCCTCGGGCCTGCAGACCGCGTTCCGCTTCAATTCGTATATCGCGCTGGCGCTGGCATCGCGCCTCGGCGGCAGCGAAGGGTTGGCGATGATGGCGGTGATCGTCGGCTGCGTGGTGCCGATGTGCAATGTGGCCGCGGTGTGGGCGCTGGCGCGGCACGGCGAGGCGCGGCTGTGGCGCGAGCTGGCGCGCAATCCGCTGATCCTGGCCACCGCCGGCGGGCTGATCACCAACCTGCTCGGGCTGCATCCGCCCGAGGTCCTCGGCATGACGCTGGCCCGGCTGGGCTCGGCCTCGACCGCGCTGGGTTTGATGACCGTAGGCGCCGGCCTGCAGATGCGCGGCGCCGTCGGCACGGTCGGGCCGGTGGCCTGGTGGAGCGGGGTCAAGCTGCTGGCGATGCCGGCCTTCGCCTGGGCCGTCGGCAGGCATCTGCCGCTGTCGCCGCTGCAATTGCAGATCGCGGTGCTCTATGCCGCGATGCCGACCGCGTCGAGCGCCTATATCCTCGCGGTGCGCATGGGCGGCAACGGCCCGATGGTGGCCGCCGCGATTTCCGTGATGACGGTGGCGGCCATCTTCACCGCGCCGCTGTGGCTGGCGCTGGTCAGCTAGGTTGGCTGCTGCTGTTGTTACTGCTGCTGCTGCTGCTGCTGCTGCGCGAGCGCCCAGGCGACGTGCTCGCGCACCAGCGCCGACGGATGTTCGGCGCGCGCCAGCAAGGCCGCGCGGATGCGCTCGGCCTGCGCCGGCGCGCCGGCCCCGCGCAGCGCATTGCCCAGCCCCACGGCCAGATTGCGCAGCCAGCGCTCGTGGCCGATGCGCCGGATCGGGCTGCCTTCGAGACGCCGATTGAATTCTTCCTCGCTCCAGCCGAACAGCTCCACCATGTCGGGTGCGTCGAAGCCGTTGCGCACGGCGAAGTCGGGCAGCGTCGCGCGGTGCGCGAACTTGTTCCACGGGCAGGCCAGCTGGCAGTCGTCGCAGCCGTAGACCCGATTGCCCATCGGCGCGCGCAGTTCCTCGGGAATCGCGCCCTTGTGCTCGATGGTGAGGTACGAGATGCAGCGGCGCGCATCGAGCCGGTACGGGCCGACGATGGCCTGGGTCGGGCAGATGTCGATGCAGCGGCGGCACTGGCCGCAATGCGCGGAGGCGGGCGGGTCGACCGGCAGCGGCAGATCGACCAGGATCTCGCCGAGGAAGAACATCGAGCCGCCGTCGCGGTCCAGCAGCAGCGTGTGTTTGCCGCGCCAGCCCAGGCCGCCCTGGCCGGCCAGCGCGACTTCCATCACCGGCGCCGAGTCGGTGAAGACGCGATAGCCGAACGGGCCGATCGCGCTCTCGATGCGGCCTGCCAGCTGCTGCAGGCGCGTGCGCAGGACCTTGTGATAGTCGCGGCCGCGGGCGTACAGCGAGATCGTGGCCGCGGTGCCGCCGTCCTCGACCTGCGCCAGCCGCGCGAACTCGCGCTCGCGCCAGTCGTTGGCATCGCCATCTCCATCGCCGTCGTCTTCGTCATGGGTGGAAGCGGGCAGATAAGGCATGCGCGCGACGATCGCGCGCACCGTGCCGGGCACCAGTTCGGCCGGCCGCGCGCGCTTGAGCCCATGGTTCGCCATATAATCCATGTCGCCATGGCAACCCTGCGCCAGCCATTCGAGCAGACCCGCTTCGGCATGGCCCAGGTCCACGTCGGCGACGCGCACGTCGTCGAAGCCGAGCGCCGCGCCCCAGGCGCGAATCTGCGCGACCAGCGCATGCGGATCCGCGCCGGTGGCGTGCTGCGCCGCTGGCGTCCCGCTGAGAACGGCGTCAGGCGCCTGTGCTGCTCGGTCGATCATCCCTGAATTGTACGCAATGCCCCTGCTCGAACAACGCACCGTGATCCTGCCCGACGAAGCGGCCACCGACCGCCTCGGCGCGGCGCTCGCCGGCGCGGTGCGCGCCTTGCCGCCGCAGACGGTGCATGTTCAGCTGTCGGGCGATCTCGGCGCGGGCAAGACCACGCTGTCGCGCGCGGTGCTGCGCGCGCTCGGCCATGCGGGCAAGGTCCGCAGCCCGACCTACACGCTGTGCGAGCCGTACCAGGTCGCGCGCGCCGACGGTTCGCCGCTGACCGTCTATCACTTCGATCTCTATCGCTTCGCCGATCCCGAGGAATGGCTCGACGCGGGATTTCGCGACTGTTTTGCCGAGCCCGCCTTCAATCTGGTCGAGTGGCCGGAGAAGGCGGCGTCGCTGCTTGGGGAACCCGACCTGCACCTGTTGCTCCAATCGGACACCTCGCCCAGCGATGAGGCCGCCGATCGGCGAGTCGCGATCCTGCGGGCCTATACTCCAACCGGACTTCTCCTGCTGCACGCATGCTGATCAAGCGCCTCGCCACCGACCGCCCCGACGAACTGCTGCTCGCCCGCCGCAAATGGCTGGCGCAATGCCTCAAAGCCGGCGCCGGAACGGTCGTGCTGACGCTGGCGGGTCCGCAGATCGCGGCCGGCGCCGGCATCGTCGCGGTACGGGTCTGGCCGGCCGAGGACTATACGCGCGTGACCATCGAATCGGACGAGCGCCTCGCCGCGGTCCACACGATGGTGCGCAATCCCGATCGGCTGGTCGTCGATATCGATGGCCTGGACCTGTCGCCGACGCTGCGCGAGCTGGTCGCCAAGATTACGCCCAACGATCCCTATATCCAGTCGGTCCGCGTCGGCCAGAACCGGCCGCGCGTGGTCCGGCTGGTGTTCGACCTGAAGGAAGACATCTCGCCGCAGGTCTTCACGCTGGGGCCGATCGGCCAGTACCGCAACCGGCTGGTGTTCGACCTGTATCCGGTCAATCCGCCCGATCCGCTGTGGAAGCTGGTGCGCGAGACCGAGGACAAGCAGCGCCGCTTCGCGTCGACGCCGGCTACCGAGAGCGCCGACAGCGTGGCCGGCGCCCCGTCGAGCAGCGAAGAGGATGCGATCGCGGCGCTGGTGCGCCAGTTCGAGGACCAGGCGAAGACGCCGGCCACGCCGCCGCTGCCCGCCAATCCGCCGGTGGCCGCTGCCAAACCGAAGCCGCCCGCCGGCTCGCCGACAACCCAGCCGCCGCAGCCGCAGGCGCCGCTGGCGCAGGACAAGCCCGGCAAGAACGATCCGGCCGACGATCCCGCGCCGTCGCGCTTCAAGATGCGCCGGCTGCTGACGGTGGCGATCGATCCCGGCCATGGCGGCGAGGACCCGGGCGCGATCGGCGCCGCCGGTTCGCGCGAGAAGGACGTGGTGCTGCAGATCGCCAAGCGCCTGCGCGCCAAGATCGATGCGCAGCCCAATATGCGGGCGATGATGACGCGCGACGCCGACTTCTTCGTGCCGCTGAACGTGCGCGTGCAGAAGGCGCGCCGGGTCAAGGCCGACCTGTTCGTGTCGATCCACGCCGACGCCTTCGTCAAGCCGGAGGCGCGCGGCGCCTCGGTGTTCGCGCTGTCCGAGCGGGGCGCGTCGAGCTCGGCCGCGCGCTGGCTGGCCAACAAGGAGAACGCGGCCGACCTGATCGGCGGCGCCAACATGAACAACAAGGACGCGCAGGTCGCGCGCGTGCTGCTGGATCTGTCGACCACCGCGCAGATCAACGACAGCCTGCGTGTCGGCAAGGCGGTGCTGTCCGAGATCGGCGGCATGCACCAGCTGCACAAGGCCCATGTCGAGCAGGCCGGCTTCGCCGTGCTGAAGGCCCCCGACATCCCGTCGATCCTGATCGAGACCGCCTTCATCAGCAACCCGGAAGAGGAGCGCAAGCTCAACGACGAGGCGCACCAGGAGCAGCTGGCCAACGCGATCCTGCGCGGCATTCGCGGCTATTTCGCGCGCAATCCGCCGCTGTCGCGCAGCCCGTCGGTGTAACGGCCGGCAGTCAGCAACGAGAAAGGCCGGCAAATCGCCGGCCTTTTCTTCATCGGCGCGAGACCTGGATGCCAGGTCTCGCGGTCACGCCATCACGCGCGGGCGACCGCGCCTTCGATCTGCTCGCGGTTGGCATAGCGCGAGGCCATCACCGAGCAGACGATCAGCTGCAGCTGGTGGTAGACCATCAGCGGCAGCACCAGCAGGCCCAGCGCAGGATGGCCGGCGAACAGGATCTTGGCCATCGGGATGCCGTTGGCCAGGCTCTTCTTCGAGCCGCAGAACACCGCCGTGATCTCGTCCTCGATCGCGAAGCCCAGCCGCCGTGCGACGAAGGTCGTGGTGGCGAGGATCGCAAACAGCAGCACCGCGGCCAGCCCCATCACGGCGGCGATGGTCTGCCAGCTGTACTGGTGCCACAGGCCCTCGGCGGTGGCGTCGCAGAACGACGAGTAGACGATCAGCACGATCACGCCACGGTCGATCTTGCTGGTGATGGCCTTGTGCCGGCCCAGCCAGCCGCCGATCACCGGGCGCGCCAGCTGGCCCAGCGCGAACGGCAGCAGCAGCTGCAGCGCCACGCCGGTCAACGCCTTGCCCAGCGGCATCGATGCGCCGCTGGCGCTGATCACCAGGCCCATCAGCAGCGGGGTCAGCGCCATGCCGATCAGCCCGGAGATGGTCGCGTTGAAGATCGCGCCGGGCACGTTGCCGCGCGCCATCGACGTCATCGCCACCGACGACGAGACCGTCGACGGCAGCGCGCACAGGAAGAACACACCCAGCAGCAGGTCGGCCGGCAGCTGGTCGCGCAGCCCGAACATCAGCGCCGCGCCGATCAGCGGAAACACCACGTAGGTGAAGACCTGCACGAAGGTATGCAGGCGCCAGTGCTTCGCGCCGGCGACCAGCTTGTCGCGCGACAGCGCGGCACCGTGCAGGAAGAACACCAGCGCGACGCCGAGGCTGGTCACCAGCCCGAGATGCAGCGGACCGTCGCCGGTGCCGAGCTCCGGCGCGGCCAGCGCCACAGCGATCGCGGTCAGCATGATCAGCACGAAGCCGTCGATCAAATCGTAGAGTTTCTTGAAGGGATTCAGCAGGAAGGACATGACTGCGTGGACTGAAGCGCACCGGAGCGGCGCGCCGGGACGAATGGGTTAAAGAAAGGGGTTAAAAGAACAAGGAATAGCCAGAAAACGGTGGAATCAGGGTTAACGCTGGTATTGGACGATAGTCCTGTCTAGAATGCAAATTCATTTGTCGTATTCATTGATATGGTTGACGCATGAATTACACGTTGCGGCAGTTGCGGGTCTTCCTGGCGGTGGCCTCGCACGGCAGTTTCAGCCGCGCCGCCGACGCGGTCGGACTGACCCAGCCGGCGGTCAGCCGGGGCGTGGCCGAGCTGGAGGAGGCGCTCGGATTGCGGCTGCTGGACCGCACCACGCGCGAGGTGGTGCTGACCGATGCCGGTCAGGCACTGGTGCCCGCGCTGGAACGGCTGCTCGGCCAGCTTGACGACACGCTGGAGGAGACGCGGCAGCTGGGCGAGCGCTACCGCGGCAGGGTCGTGATCGCCAGCGCGCCGACGATTTCGGCGCGGCTGATGCCGCTCTATGTGGCCGCCTGCGCGCGGCAATATCCGGAGGTCCGGCTGTCGGTGCGCGACAACGTGCAGGCGGACGGGCTCGAGCAGATCCGCGCCGGCGCGGTCGATTTCGGCGTGCTGATCGACCCGCTGGCCAGCGAAGGGCTGGAAACGGTGCCGCTGGGCACCGATCCGTTCTGCTTTGTCTGCCGCGACGACGATCCGTTGGCAAAACGCGACACGGTGTCGTGGTCCGCGCTCGATGGCGTACCGCTGGTGCTGCTGGATTTCGCCTCCGGCAGCCGCCCGCTGATCGACCGCGTATTCGCGATGCACGGCGTGACGCCGCGCGTCGTGCAGGAGCTGGGCCACTCGGCCAGCGTGTTCGGCATGGTGCAGGCGGGCATCGGCGCGTCGGTGCTGCCGTCGTTCTCGCTGCCGCTGCCGGCCGCGTCGAACCTGGTGTGGCGGCCGCTGGTGCCGCAGGAGCAGCGGCGCATCGTGATGGTCCGCCGCGAGGACCGCTCGCTGTCGCCGGCGGCGGCGGCGGTGTGGGAGATGGTCAGGACGATGCCGATTCCGGTGGCTTGAGGTTTGCTGGCGGGCGGCGGGAAACCACCCCCTCTCCCCAGCCCTCTCCCCCCGAGGGGGAGAGGGAGAACACAATCGGGGACGGCTGGCGACGCTGGTTTTCTCCCCTCTCCCGCGTGCGGGAGAGGGGCGGGGGAGAGGGCAGCGGCGGCCGTCATGCCACCGCCGCCGCCATCGCCCTCAATCCTCCTCAATCCCCCATCGCGACCCCTTCTCGCCGCGGATCGGCGCCGCCGAACCACATCGGCTTGCCGTTGACGCGCACGCGCATGATGCCCTGCAGGCCCGAGGTCTGGTCCATCACGCGCACGTCATGCCCGCGCGCCTTCAGCCCTTCGACCAAGGCGTCCGACACGCGCCCCTTCTCCAGCTCGGTCGGGCCGTTGCGCGAACCGACGTTGGGCAGCGAGATCGCCTGCTGCACGTTCAGCCCCCAGTCGAGCGTGCCGACCAGCGTCTTGGCCACGTAGTTGATGATGGCCGAGCCGCCGGGCGAGCCGGCCGTCATCACGAGTTCGCGGGTTTGGCGATCGAACACCAGCGTCGGCGCCATCGAAGAGCGCGGCCGCTTGCCCGGCTGCACGCGGTTGGCCACCGGCTTGCCGTCCTCCTCGGCGGCGAAGGAAAAGTCGGTCAGCTGATTGTTCAGCAGGAAGCCGCGCACCATCTGGCGCGAGCCGAACTGGTCCTCGATCGTCGTCGTCATCGACAGCGCATTGCCGTAGCGGTCGACCACCGAGATGTGCGAGGTCGACGGAAACTCCGGCGCGCGCCCGCGGCCCAGCGCGACCGTGGCGCCGGCCGGCGTGCCCGCGCTGGCCTTGCCCATGCTTCGCTCGCCGATCT
The DNA here is from genome assembly GCF_021213615.1 of Cupriavidus sp. UGS-1. Classification (NCBI taxonomy): domain Bacteria; kingdom Pseudomonadati; phylum Pseudomonadota; class Betaproteobacteria; order Burkholderiales; family Burkholderiaceae; genus Cupriavidus; species Cupriavidus sp. UGS-1. Next base: position 16,076 of record NZ_JAJQJF010000006.1, read on the forward strand.
GCGCGGCGCGGCCGGCCAGATAGCGCGGATCGACCAGGCTGCGCCAGTCGCCGCCGGGCAGCGGCACGAAGTCGGTATCGGCGACGTACTGATTGCGGTCGGCGTAGGCCAGCCGGCCGGCCTCGGCGAACAGATGCGCGCCCTCGACCGACGGCTCCAGTCCGACGTCATTGCGCTGAGGCCTGGCCGCCGCGATCTGCCGCGCCGGCGGCAGCGCCTGCAGGATGCCCAGCATCTGCGCGACGGCGATGCCGCCCGACGACGGCGGCGGCATGCCGCAGACGGTCCATTGGCGATAGTCGGTGCAGATCGGTTGCCGCACCTTCGGGCGGTAGTTGGCGATGTCCCTGGCGGTCAGCACGCCGGGATTGGTCGGATGCGAGCGGACCTTGGCGGCGATATCGCGGGCGACATCGCCCTGGTAGAAGGCATCGGCACCGCGTGCCGCGACACTGCGCAGCACCGCCGCCAGCTCGGGATTGCGCAGCACGGTGCCGGCCGCCTTCGGCGTGCCGTCGGCGTTGTAGAAGTAGGCGCGCGCGGCCGGATCCTTCATCAGGTCCTGGTCCTGCGCGATGATCGTCGCCAGCCGCGGGCTGATCGCGAAGCCCTGTTCGGCCAGCCGGATCGCCGGCGCGAACAGCCGCCGCCAGGGCAGCTTGCCGTGCTGCCGATGCGCGAGCTCGAGCATCCGCAGCACGCCGGGCGCGCCGACCGAGCGCCCGCCGACCAGCCCCTGGCGGAACGGCATCACCTTGCCGTCCGGGCCGTAGAACAGCCGCTCGGTGGCGGCCGCGGGCGCGGTCTCGCGGCCGTCGTAGGCCTGCACCTGCTTGCCGTCGAAATGCATCAGGAAGGCGCCGCCGCCGATGCCGGAGGAATTCGGTTCCACCAGATTGAGCACCATCTGCGTGGCGATCGCCGCGTCGATCGCGGTGCCGCCGGCCTTCAGCATGTCGTAGCCGGCCTGGGTGGCGAGCGGATTGGCGGCGGCCACCATGAAGGAGCTGGCGGTCCAGCCCGGCTTGTCGGTCCAGCCGGAGGCGCCTTCGGGCGCCGGGGGCAGGGCGGCGGTGCTCGGGGCCGGGGCGCTGGCGGCGGGAATTGCCGGGGCCGGCGCCGCCGTGGCGGCGGCGTCCTTGCCGGCCTGCGGGGCAGCGCAGCCCGCCAGCAGCAGCGCGGCCAGCGTGCCGGCCAGCATGGCCGTCGGTGGCGGTCGCTTGACGGCGGCGGTGGAAAGGAACGGCGGAACCGGCGAACGTGGCGGCATGCTGCACTCCCTTTGAGGCCTATGAGGTACAGCGATTGTAGTCAGTGCGGCCCATCGCCGTGCCATGCACAGCACAATCGGCCTCGCAGCAGCGTTCCTCGGCGGCCGTCAACGGCCGCCACGCCGCCGTTCCGCGGAGAGTACCGGCTTACTTCGGCTGCATCCGGATCGCGCCATCCAGGCGGATCACCTCGCCGTTGAGCATGGTGTTGCCGATGATCGCCTGCACCAGTTGCGCGTACTCTGCCGGGCGGCCCAGCCGCGGCGGGAACGGCACCATCTTGCCGAGCGCGTCCTGCACCTCCTGCGGCATGCCCAGCAGCATCGGCGTCTCGAAGATGCCGGGGGCGATCGTCATGCAGCGCACGCCATCGCGTGACAGGTCGCGTGCCACCGCCAGCGTCATGCCCACCACGCCGCCCTTCGACGCGGCATAGGCGGCCTGGCCGATCTGGCCGTCGAAGGCGGCGACCGAGGCGGTGTTGACGATGATGCCGCGCTCGCCGCCGTCATCCGGGGTGTTCTGCACCATCGCCGCGGCGGCCAGCCGGATCATGTTGAAGGTGCCGATCAGGTTGATGCGGATGGTCTTCTCGAAGGCGTCCAGCGGGTGCGGACCGTTTTTGCCGACGGTCTTGTTGGCGGTCGCGATGCCGGCGCAGTTCATCAGCCCGGCCAGCCGTCCCAGCCCCACCGCGGCGTCGACGACGGCCTGGCCATCGGTTTCCGAGGTGACGTCGCAGCGGACGAAGCGGCCGCTCAGTTCTTCGGCCAGCGCGGTGCCGGCGGCCTCGTTCAGGTCGGCGATGACGACCTTGCCGCCCTGCTCGGCGAGCATGCGGGCCGTGCCCGCGCCCAGGCCGGAGGCGCCGCCGGTGACGATGAATACGTTGTCTCGGATCTGCATCGATTGTCTCCTCGGGGATTGGCAGCGCCGGCCGACACCGGGCCGGCGCCTGAAGATGAAGAACGAACGGCGAATATAACGTTTACGTAAACGTCAAGCATCGCGCCGTATTGTAAAGGCCCGCGCGGCGCGCCGATAGCGCTCACGAGAATCGTAAGCCCGCAACCATTCGCGCCAGATGTCAGGACCCCATCTGGCTAGAGTGCGCTCACGTCACACCTCGGGAGTCCCGCCGTGAGCGATTTCCATGCTGGCTGGATGCGCAGCCGCCCATCGACGCCAACGCTGGATTGGGCCGAGACTGGGCTCCAGTGTGGGCCCCACTACGGGCTCCACTGTGGGCCCCACCGCGGGCCCCACCGCGGGCTGCACTGCGCCCGGAAGGCGGCGCACTCGACGGCGGGCGCCGGTGCCATCCAACTTGATCTGGCCGAGCCGCAGGGAACATTCGGCGCCGTGCGGCAGTTCATCCGCGATCTGCGCGTGGGCCGGCCAACCTTGCGGCTGGATACGACGGGCATCTCGCTGATGTCGTCCGCCGTGCAGGAGGCCGAGCCGCTGTTCGAGGCGGCCGACGCGATTTCTCCGGACCTGGTCCAGGCCAGCGACGTACTGCCGGCGGGCGACGCGGTCCTTGGCGTGGTCGACCTGGTCAGGACGGCCGCTGGCAAGGTCCGGACCGCGCAACAGCTCCGCGCCTCGGAGCCGGGCTACCGCCGCGCGGTCGCCGCGCTGGCCCGAACGCGGCTGCCGGAACATGTCGAGCGGCGCAAGACCGCGCTGAAGGCGGCGCGCCATTGGATCAGCGCCTGCCTGACGACCCCGGCCCGGCACGATGGCACGCCGGCACCGGCCCTTGCCGCACACCGGCTGCCGCGGCACGGCGCCGCCTATCTTCCCGACACGTTCCGCCAGGCGCTGGCCACCGGCAACGGCGACGCCGCTGCGCTGGGCAAGGCGGCCATGGGCGTGATCGACCGCGAACTCGCCTTGATCGACGGGCAACGCGACGCCATGCTGCGGCAGCATGGCGCCGAACTTCTCGGCCACGACGCCGTCGCCCGCAACGATCGCCGGGCCACGCGGCGGCTGCGCGGCAGCGCCATTGCCTGCCTGCGAGACAGCAGCCTGCAGGCGCTGCGCGCCGGCTACGAAACCAGTCCGATCGCGGTGTCCGGATGGGACGCCCCGCTGGACCTCGGGCTGGTTCCCGGCGGCATGCTGTCGCTTGGCCTCGGCGCGGCGATTGGCCTGGCCCACGTCGGTTGCGGCATCGGCGAACTGGCAGAGGCCCGGCGGCATGAGGCAACGCTGCGCGAGGTCAACGAGGCGATCCGCGACAATCTGCGCCGGCTGTCGGCCGATCCCGCACGGCGCAGGCGGCTGCAATCGCCCGCCGCGACCGAGGGGCTGCATTGGTTCGCCGGCGGACAGCGCCGCTGGCGCGAGCGTGCCCGCGCGCTGGGGCGCTGGGCCACTGTCCGTATCGCCTATGGCGTCGGCACCGTGCTGATGTCGGGCGCCGGCATGGCAACGATGGTGCTAGCTGGCACGGCCGCACTGGCGACCCCGGCGGCCCCGCTGCTGGTGGCGGTCGGCGGTGTGCTCGGCGGCGCCTGGTTCCTGTTCACGTTGATCCGGATCGCGATGCGGTTCGCGCGCAGCCGTGCCGATACGCGCGAGCGCGAACAGCTGGCGCACGCGGTCCGCAGCGGCGCGGCGCGTGGCCTGTGCGCCGACACGCTGTCGCAATGCAGCCTGGCGCAGCTCGAGTCCTTGCGACACGAAAGCGCGGCGCTGTCCGGCAATCGTCATTGGCAGGCCGCGATGCTGACGCGACGGCTGCTGATCGACGATCCGGCCGACAAGAACGCCGGCAAGACCGCCCGGCTCGAGGCCTCGGCCCTGCTGCAGGCACTGGGCATGTCGAAGATGTCCACCACGCTGCTGAAACACGCCGGCTTCGAGCTCGCCTATCGGACGATCTTCCATCATCTGCATGGCGATGGCGCGCAGACCGCCTGGCATGACGGGACCTTCCATCGCGTGCCGGCGTCCGCCGCACCGCGCACGCCGGCGCACGGCGGCTAACCTCGCGCAACGGCAATGAAAAAGGCGGCCAACGGCCGCCTTCGCGCTTTCCCTGGGGCAGGGCTTCGGCGGCTTACTTCAGCGCCTCGAACACGCGTGCCGTGATCTCGTCGACCGAACCGACGCCGCTGATCTTGCGATACTGCGGCGGCGCGACGCTCGCGCCAGGCGCGCCGTTGGCGGCCCAGTCCGAGTAGTAGTCGACCAGCGGGCGGGTTTGCTGCGCGTAGACATCGAGACGTTTGCGCACGGTCTCTTCCTTGTCGTCGTCGCGCTGGATCAGCGGCTCGCCGGTTTCGTCGTCGACGCCGGCGGTCCTGGGCGGGTTGTACTTCAGATGGTAGGTGCGGCCCGAGGCGGCATGCACGCGGCGGCCGCTCATCCGTTCGATGATCGCGTCGAACGGCACGTCGATTTCCAGCACGTAGTCGATCGCCACGCCGGCTTCCTTCATCGCCTCGGCTTGCGGGATCGTGCGCGGAAAGCCGTCGAACAGATAGCCGTTGCGGCAATCGTCCTGCTTCAGGCGGTCCTTGACCAGGCCGATGATGATGTCGTCGGAGACCAGACCGCCCGCGTCCATCACCTTCTTCGCCTCGATGCCCAGCGGGGTGCCGGCCTTGACCGCGGCGCGCAGCATGTCGCCTGTGGAGATCTGCGGGATGCCGAACTTCTCGCAGATGAACTTGGCTTGCGTGCCTTTGCCGGCGCCGGGGGCGCCCAACAGGATCAAACGCATTTACGGGTCCTCAGAGTTTTGAATCCGGTATGGCGGGGAATGGAAGGAGGGTAACGCCGAAACTTGACGTGTGGCTTACCGCGCGATGGTCAGGCACGCAGGCGCAGCCATGGCTGGTGACCGGCGCGGTCCGCATGCGGTTGGCATGGGCGCAAGCCGGACGGCTCATTCTTCATCTCCCCACCGAGCCTGCGTCGTCGCCCGCATTGACGGCGACAGCGGCTCTTTATTGGCGTGCATTATGCCACGAGGCAGCCGGGAATCGGCCTGCCGCGGCGGTCAACGGTGTGTAAACCGGAGCGGGCGAATGGCCCGCCCCGTGCGGGATTGCGCCGGTTTGCGCTCAGCCGCCGATGGCTGCGGAGGCCTCGGACCACAGCGCGCGCACGCGCTCCAGATCGGCGGGGGTATCGACGCCGGGCGCCGGCGCGGCGTCGGTGGCAAGCACCGCGATGCGTTCGCCATGCCACATCGCACGCAGTTGTTCGAGCGCTTCGGTCTGCTCGAGCGGCGCGACGGGTAGCGTCGGAAAGCGGCGCAGGAAACCGGCGCGATAGGCGTACAGGCCGATGTGGCGCAGCACCGGCATGTCGGGCAGCGGCACCTGCGCGCTCGCGGCCGGGGCCGACGGCACGCCCGACCAGGCATCGCGGGCCCAGGGAATCGGCGCGCGCGAGAAGTACAGCGCGCGGCCGGCGCTGTCGCAGACCACCTTGACCACGTTCGGATTGAAGACCTCGCCGATCTCGTGCAACGGATGGGCGGCGGTGGCGATCGCGCAGTCGGGATGCGCGGCCAGATGCTCGGCCACTGCGTCGATCAGCGCCGGCGCGATCAGCGGCTCGTCGCCTTGCACATTGACCACGATCGCATCGTCGTCCAGCGACAGCAGCGTGGCGACCTCGGCCAGCCGGTCGGTGCCGGTGGCATGGTCGGCGCGCGTCAGTACCGCTTCGATGCCGTGCTCGGCGCAGGCGGCGCGCACGGTTTCCGCGTCGGTGGCGACCACGGTGCGGCCCGCCGACGAGGCGCGGGCGCGCTCGGCGACGCGCACGATCATCGGCTTGCCGGCAATATCGGCCAGCGGCTTGTTCGGCAGGCGCGTCGACGCGAGCCGAGCGGGAATGACGACGGTGAAATCGGCGAGCGACATCGAGCCAGGCCTCAGGTCGGATCGATGGCGCGGCCCGGTACCGACTGGCGGGCCTCGTCGGCCAGCATCACCGGAATGCCGTCGCGAATCGGATAGGCCAGCTTGTCGGCATGGCAGATCAGTTCCTGCGCGGCGCGGTCGTATTCGAGCTTGCCCTTGCACAGCGGGCAAACCAGGATTTCAAGCAGCCGGTTGTCCATCTTGGTGTTCCTTGGTGTGGCTGGCCGCGGCGGCGGCGGCGCCGGTGGCCGCGGTCGGCGCTGCCTGGCAGCGCGCGATGACCGTGCGGCGAATTCGATCGATCAGACCCGGATCGATCACGGGCCTGGTGGGGACGACCCAGATGCGTGGGTCGAGCGGCTCGCGAAGCCGGTCGCATTTTACGGCATCCTTCTCGGTGATCAGGATCGCCTCGGCGGCCTGCGCGGCCGGATGGTCGACGAACGGGTCCTCGGCGAAATCGTAGTGGTCCGGCAGCGGCAGCGTATCGGGCTGCAGGCCCGCGCCGCGCAGGCTGGCGAAGAAGCGCTCGGGGTTGCCGATGCCGGCCGCGGCCAGCACGCGCCGTCCCGCGAAGGTCGACAGCGGCCGCACCATGGTCGGATCGGCGAGCTGCCAGGCCTGCTCGAGCTCGAGCCGCATGCCGTAGACCTCGGGCCGGTCCGGCGTCGCGCGGAAATACGGATCGTTGATCAGCGTGGCATCGCGGCGGCGCGACAGCGGCTCGCGCAGCGGGCCGGCCGGCAGCAGCCAGCCGTTGCCGCCCATGCGGCCGTCGAACATCACGATCTCGAAGTCGCGCTGCAGCCGGTAGTGCTGCAGGCCATCGTCGAGCAACAGCACATTGATGCCCGGATGCGAGACCAGCATCGCCTGTGCGCAGGCGACGCGGTCGGGAAAGACCCAGACCGGCACGTCGGTCGAGCGCGCGATCAGCAGCGGTTCGTCGCCGACGTCCTCCGCCTTCGAGGTCGCCTTGACGCGGCGCGGCCGCTCCAGCTTGACGCCATAGCCGCGCGACACCACGCCGGGACGCAGGCCCGCCTCGCACAGCGCATCGGCCAGCGCGATCACTGCCGGCGTCTTGCCGGTGCCGCCGACGGTCACGTTGCCGACCACCACCACCGGCATCGGCAGCCGCGTCGACTTGAACCAGCCGCGCCGATACGCCAGCCGCCGCATGGCGCTGATCGCACCGAACAGGCCGGCGAACGGCAGCATCAGCCAGGCAAACCAGCCGCGGCGTTGCCACTGGCGGGTAACGAAGTCGGACAGCAGATGACGGGCAGCGGGCATGGGTAGAAGGAGAGCGATTTTCGCCAGAGTCTATCGTGTCGCGGTGGGGCGGCATGGTAGTGCTCCCCTGTCCCGCTTGCGGGACAGGGGTTGGGGGAGAGGGCAAGCGGCGTGCGCCATGTCGTCGCCGCTTGAAACCACCCCCTCTCCCCAACCCTCTCCCCTGAGGGGAAGAGGGAGAACAGAAGCGGCCAAGGAACCTTGGTGCAATGTCTGCGGCGAGCAACCCTACCGCGTCCCGCCGCTCTGCGTCGCGAACGTCAGCCGCGACAGCCCGGCGACCCGCGCGGCTTCCATCACGTTGACCACCGACTGGTGGCTGGCCTGCGCATCGGCGCTGACGATCAGCACCGGCGCCTGCGCCGCCGCGGTGCCGGCCAGCGCGCGCAGCCGCTCGGCCAGGCCTGCGACATCGCGCACGCCGATGCGCTCCTTGTCGAGCGCGTATTCGCCATTGGCCGACACCGACACCACGATCTCGCGCGGCCGCTGCTGGGCCGTTTCCGCCTCGGCGGTCGGCAACTGGATGCGCAGCTCGGTGTAGCGCGAATAGGTGGTCGTGATCATCAGGAAGATCAGGATCACGAGCAGCACGTCGATCAGCGGGATCAGATTGATCTCGGGCTCGTCGCGCCTGGCACGGGTACGGAATCGCATGGCCTACATCCGCCTCAAGCGCGCCGCTGCGGCAGGATCGCATCGAGGAAGGTGGCCGCGCGCGATTCCAGTTCGGCCACATAGTCGTCGACGCGCCGGCGGAAGTAGCGCCAGAAGATCAGCGCCGGGATCGCGACCATCAGGCCAAAGGCGGTGTTATACAGCGCCACCGAGATGCCGTGCGCCAGTTGTTCGGGATTCGCGCCGGTGCCGCCCTGGCTGCCGAAGATCTCGATCATGCCGATCACCGTGCCGAGCAGGCCCATCAGCGGCGCGACCGACGCGATCGTGCCCAGCGCGTTCAGGTAGCGCTCGAGCTCGTGCGCGACCGCGCGGCCGGCTTCCTCGACCGCATCCTTGGCCGCGTCGCGCGACGTGTCCGGCTGGGCGATCACGTGCCGCAGTCCGGCGGCCAGCACGCGGCCCAGCGGCGAATCGCGTTCGAGCGAGTCGACCACGTCCGGCGTCGCGCGCCGTTGCCGCGCGACCGTCAGCGCCTGGTCGTACAGCTTGGCCGGCAGCACCTTGCTGCGCTTCAGGCTCAGCGAACGTTCGACGATCAAGGCCAGCGCAATGACAGAGGCCAGCAGCAACGGCCAGATCGGCCAACCGGCCGCTTCAATGATGGAAAACACAAGGACACCCCGAGTCGCCGGCGCGAAGGGAAGGGACTGCGGCAGGCCGGCGTAAAAAAACAGGCGCCACTCTAACGCGCGGTCCCCGGCGGGGCAAGCCGCCAGGGCTGGTGCGATCCACTTTCAGACATGTCCACACCCGGCAGGGACAGTGCTGTGGATCGATTGTGGAAAGCGGGCGGACAGGCGCGCTAAGTCCTTGATCGTAAAGGGCGTCCACCGCTCTGCTTAAAAAATGGGCAGACGAGCCAGCAAGCCCGGCAGGGGGGGCGGGCGCCACGGTAACGGCGCATCGCCCCCATTGCGCCCTGCGGCTTTCCACACGGCAGCGGGACAGGATTGTGGAACAAGTGTGGACAGGCGCCTGACAAGCGTGCCAAGTCCTTGATCCATATGGGATTATGCGGGCTTGCTCAAAAATTGTGCAACCATGCCAAAAAGGCCCGCCGCGTCGACGATCGGCAACGGAAATCCAAAAGTCGACCTCTTTCCACATCCCAGCGGGACAGTGTTGTGGAGCGCCTGTGGATAAGCGCGGGAGAAGCCGGGCAAGGGCTTGATCGGTAAGGTATTTCTTCGGGTTGCCTAAAAAAGTGGCAATGCCGGGAGCCGGGAGCGGCGTCGCTTTCTTCTTCACGTGGTTTGCATATCGGTGCGCGAGCGACGTTTCATCCACCAGGCTCCGTGTGCGCCCGCACAGTCGGTGTTACCGCTCTGTAGTTGTCCAGAGTTCCTGTGGATAACTTTGTGAACAAGCTGGTGTGGACAAATGGTAAGTGATTGACGCGTAAGAGAAATTCTTACATTGCTTAAAAAGTGATGTCGTGGAAAGTCATTAAGAATCAATGGCTTGTGTCAAGCCCCTCGGAGCACGGGCCGTTTCAGGCACCCTACAGCGAAGGGCTTGACAGAGCGGTTATGCTGTGGACATGTCCATCTGACGCCGCTTCGGAGGCGATTTGCCATGTCTGAACCATTCTCGTTTCCGCCTTCGCCAGTCTCCCGGACGGCACCCGGCGGGCGCGAAGTGATCCCGGTCGGCGAACTGAACCATGCGATCGCATCGGTACTCGAACGCAACTTTCCGCTGGCCTGGGTGCGTGGAGAAATTTCCAATCTGACGCGGGCCTCGAGCGGACACTGGTATTTCTCGCTGAAGGATGCGCGTGCGCAGATCCGTTGCGTGATGTTTCGCGGACGAAACCAGCATGTCGACTTTCCGGTGCGCGAAGGCGAGGCTGTCGAAGTGCGCGCGCTGGTGTCGATGTACGAGGCGCGCGGCGAGTTGCAGCTCAATGTCGAAGCGATGCGGCGCGCGGGCGTCGGCAATCTGTACGAGGCCTTTCTGCGGCTGAAGGACAAGCTCGCGCGCGATGGTCTGTTCGATCCCGCACGCAAGCGCCCGATTCCGTCCCATCCGCACACGATCGGCGTGGTCACGTCGCTGCAGGCCGCCGCGCTGCGCGACGTGCTGACGACGCTGCGGCGGCGCGCGCCGCATATCCAGGTGCTGGTCTATCCGGTGCCGGTGCAGGGCGCGGGCGCCGCCGACAAGATCGCGGCGATGCTCGACACCGTCAGCGCGCGCGCCGAGTGCGACGTCGTGATCCTGTGCCGCGGCGGCGGTAGCATCGAGGACCTGTGGTCGTTCAACGAGGAGGTGGTCGCCCATGCGGTCGCGCGCTGCACGCTGCCGGTGGTCTGCGGCGTCGGCCACGAAACGGACTTCACCATCGCCGACTTCGTTGCCGATGTGCGGGCGCCGACGCCGACCGGCGCGGCGGAACTGGTCAGCCCGGATCGCGCGCATCTGCTGGCGCAGGCGGCGCGGGCGCGCGACGCGCTCGGGCAATGCATGCGGCGCCAGCTGGAGCGGCGCGCCCAACATCTGGACTGGCTCGCGCGCCGCGTGCGCAGCCCACAGTCGCAATTGCAGGAGCGGCGCGGACAGCTCGACAATCTCGCGCGGCATCTGCGCGCGGCATGGCGCGACAACCTGGTGGCGCGACGCCATCGGCTGCAGCTGTGGTCGATGCGCTGGCGCGCGCAACGTCCCGATGCCAGCGCGGGGCAAGCGGAACTCGCCCGACTGGTGGTCCGCATGCAGGCCGCCAGCGAGCGTCAGCAGGAACGCGCGGCGCAGCGCCTGCATCGCGCCGCCGGCGCGCTGGAACTGCTGGCGCCGCAGCGCACGCTCGAGCGCGGTTATGCGGTGCTGCTCGATCCGCGCGGCAAGGCCTTGCGGGCGCCGTCGGAGCTGCGCGCCGGCGGCCGCGTCGAGGTCCATCTGGCCGAGGGCGTGGCCGATGTCGGCATCGCCAGCGTGCAGGCCAAACTGCTCGATCTGTAGGGCTCTCGAGGGCTCTCGATGGGACCTGTCGATGGGCCCGCGGCCGCATACTGCCGCGCCCTGAAGGGGCTTTGCCGCTGGTTTGCGCCACTATGGCAAGTCACCTACAATCGGTGTCTCCCGTCCCACAACCCACAGAGACAGAACAATGGAACATACTCTCCCCCCGCTGCCGTACCCCCATGATGCGCTGGCCCCGCATATGTCCAAGGAGACCTTGGAGTTCCATCACGACAAGCATCATCAGACGTACGTCACCAATCTGAACAATCTGATCAAGGGTACGGAATTCGAGAACGCGACCCTCGAAGAGATCGTCAAGAAGTCCTCCGGCGGCATCTTCAACAACGCCGCCCAGGTGTGGAACCACACCTTCTTCTGGAACTGCCTGAAGCCGCAAGGCGGCGGTCAACCGACCGGTGCGCTGGCCGACGCGATCAACGCCAAGTGGGGCTCGTTCGACAAGTTCAAGGAAGAGTTCACCAAGACCGCGGTCGGTACCTTCGGTTCGGGCTGGGCCTGGCTGGTCAAGAAGGCCGACGGTTCGCTGGACCTGGTGTCGACCTCGAACGCCGCCACCCCGCTGACCACCGACGCCAAGCCGCTGCTGACCTGCGACGTGTGGGAACACGCCTACTACATCGACTACCGCAACGCCCGTCCGAAGTTCGTCGAGGCCTTCTGGAACGTCGTGAACTGGGACTTCGTCAGCAAGAACTTCGCTGGCTGATCGACGGCAGCGCGACTGTCCTTCGACGAAACAAGGCCCTCCAACTGGAGGGCCTTGTTTTTTTTGGCCGCCTTCGATGACCCTGCTGTCTTTCCCGCGAAAGCGGGAATCCAGCGTCTTCCAAAGCCACTGGGTCCCCGCCTTCGCGGGGACATCCGCGGGTCAGTTCAGGCTCGCGCCCGACTGCTTGACGATGCGCGCATGCTTGTCCAGCTCGCTCTGGAAGAACGGCGCGGCCTGTTCCGGCGTGCTGCCGACGATCACCAGGCCCTGCGCGGCCAGAGTCTGCTGCACCGGCTTTTCATCGAGCGCGGCCTTGATCTTCGTCTGCAGATCGGCGGCCTTGTCCTTGCCCAATCCGGCCGGGCCGACGATCGCCAGCCAGGCGTCGAAGCTGTAGCGCGGCAAGCCGGACTCGGCCAGCGACGGCACGTCGGGCAGCATCGGGATGCGTTTCGGCGTCGAGACCGCGATGGCCTTGAGCTTGCCGGCCTTCAGCTGCGGCAGCACGGCCGGCACCGTCAGGAAACCCATCTGCACCTGTCCGCCGAGCAGGTCGGTGGTGTAGTTGCCGGCGCCCTTGTACGGCACGTGGCGGACCTGGACCCTGGCCTCGCTGGCGAACAGTTCGGCGGCCAGATGCAGCACGGTGCCGTTGCCAGAGGAGCCGTAGTTCAGCTGGTCGGGCTTGCTCCTGAGCAGCGCGATCAGTTCCTGCACGTTGCTGGCCGGCACCGACGGATTGACCACCAGCACCAGCGGCAGCGTGCCGATCACCGTGATCGGCGTGATGTCGCGCAGCGAGTCGAACGGCATCGCGCGGTAGATCGCGGGATTGATCACGTGGTTCGACGACACCAGGCCCAGCGTCAGCCCGTCCTTGGGCGCGCGCACGATCTGCTGCGTGCCCGGGATGCCGCCGGCGCCGGCGATGTTCTCGATCACGATCGGATGGCCGACCTGGCGGCCCATCGATTCGCTGAGCGCACGCGCCACCGCGTCGGCCTGCGAGCCCGGCTGGGTCGGCACGATCAGCCGCAGCGGCTTGCCGTCGGTCGATTGCGCGTGGGCCGCGGGCGGGACCGCGAAGGCAGCGGCAACTGTCAGTGCAGAAGTCAGGGCAACCGTCAGCGCAGCGGCGCGGCGAAGGGGGCGAAGGGGGCGAAGGGCACGGCGCAGGCGGCCGACGGTGCAAAGGATGGGGGGCATGCTGTCTCCGTTGTCGCTTGGCGGGAACCTGTCGACGGTTCCTCTGCGCGCCAGTCTAGAGCGGTCAGCCTGCGGGAAAGAAATGCTGTTGCGTCGGACCGGCTATCGCGTTCCGCGATATCGGTCCACTGAACGTCATCGGTTTCGCCGGACGCGGACCTCAGCCGCTCTCGGACGGCCCCGCCGGCGGCTCTGCCCGCAACGCCGCGATCAGCGCTTCCACCGCCCGCAGCCGCGGCGTCTTGCGCGGCGCGTAGACGCGCAGTTCGCGTTGCTGCCACGGCTCGTCCAGCGGCACGCGCACGAACCGGCGCGTACCGGCGTAGGCCGTGGTCGCGCTGCGCGGGATCACGGCCAGGCCCAGCCCCGCCTCGACCATCCGGCAGGCGGCCTCGAAGCTCGACACCGCCACGCTTTGCCGCATCGGCAGGCCCGCTTTGGCGGCGCGATCGCGCAGCTCGGTATCGAGCGCGCCGCCTTGCTGCACGATCACCAGCGGATACTGCAGGACATCGGCGTAGCGCAGTCCCGTGCGCCCCGCCAGCACATGGCCGGCCGGCAGCAGCACCATCAGCGGGTCCTGCGCGAAGTGCCACGATTCCAGCCCACGCGCACCGTCGACCGCTACGCCCACGCCGACGTCGGCATGATCGTCGAGGCAGGCGCGCAGCGTCTCGCTGGTGGAGCGCTCGTGCAACGCGATATCGACGTGCGGATGGCTCGCGCGGAAGGCGTGCAGCCGCTCGGGCAGGAAGCCGACGATCGACGAGGGGCTGGCCGACAGCCGCACGGTGCCGGCCACCTGGTCGCCCAGGTCCTGCACCTCGCGGGCGAACGCGGCGATGTCCTCGTTCAGCTTGCGGCCCAGTTCGAGTGCACGCACGCCGGCCTCGGTCAGCGCCACGCCGGTCGGCGAGCGCACCAGCAGCGTCACGCCCAGGCTGCGCTCGAGGTCGGCGATCCGGCGGCTCAGCGCCGATTGCGCGATGTGTTCGGTTTCCGCGGCGCGCTTGATGGAGCCTTCCCGCGCGGCGGCGAGAAAGAGCTGGATGCTGACGGGATCGATGCGGTGCATGGGCGGTGTATGGAAGCGGGGCTTCGTATCGGACGGCCGGCGCAAGTGTCCCGCAAAACGGCCGCGTGGGACAAGGTCGCCCGACCGTGCAGGCCATGGACGCAGGACCGACCGCAGGTTTACCCGGATATCTCTGCCACAGATAGCCCCGATGCCGCATCGGCGCTTTGCCGTCGCACGGCGCCGCGCGTAGATTCGGTGATTTTCGGCACTACGTACTGTGCTGGTGCTTACCGACAAGACCGGAGAAGACCCCGATGGACCGCCTGCAGATCGATGGCCGCATTCTGTTTCTTGCCGATTGCCCGCGGACCATCGAACGGCAGTTGCGCGGCGAGGCGCTGACGCTGGAGCAGGCCGGCGCGCTGCGCGACGATGTCTCGACCGACGAGATCACGCCGGTACCGATCCTGACCCATTTCGACGACCAGCTCGGGCGCTATCCCTATACCGGCTTCCGCGCGGGCGGCGCCCAGCCGATCGGCGTCGACGCGATCCGGCAGGGCGGCTTTGCCGTGACCGTCGCCGGCAACCGCTACGGCAAGGGCTCGTCGCGCGAGCACAGCCCGGCGGCCGAGAAACTGGCCGGCATCCGGCTGGTGATTGCCCGCAGCTTCGAGCGGATCTACCGGCAGAACGCCGACAATATCGGCCTGCTGACGTCGACCGACTTCGGCCTGATTCCCCGGCTGCTGGCGGGCGAGGCGATTCCCCTCGAGGAACTGCTGGCCGGCCGCGATGCACTGGCGGCGCAGATCCTGCGCGAGGGCGGCCTGCTGCGCTTCGGCCAGCGACATCTGCGCGGCCTCGCCGGAGACGGGGCGCCAGCGGTGCAGCGCACGCAGCCGGCCGCGGATCGGCCGCGCACGCTGTTCGAGAAGATCGTCGCCCGCCATGCGATCGCGACCGAAGTCACGCCGGCCGATCCCGCACCGGGCGACGGCATCTTCGTGCGCGCCGATTGGCGCTTCATCCACGAGTACTACACCGGCATGGCCGCCCATATGCTGCATGCCGCGCTGGGCCGGCCGCTGGCCTTGCACGCGCCCGAGCGCGTCGTCGTGTTCGAGGACCACACCTCGTATGTCGAGCAAAGTCCGGCCCATCTGCGCGGCGGCCTGGTGCGGAACGTCGTGCAGATGCGCGACGCCCAGCGGCGTTTCGTCGCGGACTACGCGCTGCGCGTCCATCGGACGTTGACCGAGGACGAGGCGCTGCGCGACGACGGCAGCAATGTCGCCGGCATCTCGCACGCGATGATGGCCGAGCATTACGCGCTGCCGGGGCAGCTGGTGGTCGGTACCGACTCGCACACGCCGCACAGCGGCGCGCTCGGCTGCGTGGCGTTCGGCGTGGGCACGACCGACATGGCCAACGCCTTCGTGACCGGCGCGGTGCGCATGACGTTGCCCGCGTCGTTGCGGATCGTGCTGGACGGTGCGTTGCCGGCCGGCGTGACGGCCAAGGACGTGGTGCTGCATCTGCTGGCCTTGCCGGCGATCCGTGGCGGCACGGGCGTTGGCAAGGTATTCGAGTTCACCGGTCCGGTGGTGTCGGCGCTGTCGACCGACGAACGCGCGACGCTGACCAATATGTGCGCCGAGCTCGGCGGCTTCACCGGCATCGTCGCGCCCGACGCGGAGACGGTGCGCTTCCTGAAGGACCGGCGCGGCATCGATTTCACGGTCGAGCCGTGGATGCACAGCGACGCAGGCGCCGACTATGCCGCGACGATCCACGTCGATTGCAGCGGCCTGGCGCCGATGGTGGCGCGGCCAGGCGATCCCGGCAACGGCCTGGCGCTGTCCGATCTGAACGAGCCGGTACGGATCGACATCGCCTACGGCGGCTCGTGCACGGCCGGCAAGCGCGAGGACTTCGACCACTATCATGCGGTCCTGCGCTGGGCCGCCGAGCGCGGGCTGCGGGTGCCTGCCGGCGTCACGCTGTACCTGCAGTTCGGCACGACGGCGGTGCGCGACTACTGCATCGCGCAGGGCTATCTGGAGGCATTCGACGCGGTCGGCGCGACGATCCTGCAGCCTTCCTGCGGCGCCTGCGCGAACTGCGGGCCGGGTTCGTCGACGGCGGCCGAGCAGGTCACCGTCAGCTCGATCAATCGCAATTTCCCCGGCCGCTCGGGGCCGGGGCAGGTGTGGCTGGCAAGCCCGCCGACGGTGGCGGCCAGCGCGATTGCGGGGCGGCTGCTGTCGTTCGACGATCTGCGGGCGCAGTTCGGCTAGCCGCGGCGCGCGGCGTAACAGGCCGCTTCCCATCGCCGACAAACACGGTCGTCCCCGCGAAGGCGGGGACCCAGTGGCGTTGAAAGACGCTGGGTTCCCGCGTTCGCGGGAACGACCATCCTGGGCCTCAGGGCATCCGCATCAGGCCGCCACGCGCTGGCCGTCGGCAACAACGCCACCGCGATAACGCGCCACCAGCTCGGCCCGGCGCTCGGCCGCCTTGCGCATGCTCGCTTCCTTGACCGGCCCGAA
Source organism: Cupriavidus sp. UGS-1 (assembly GCF_021213615.1). Classification (NCBI taxonomy): domain Bacteria; kingdom Pseudomonadati; phylum Pseudomonadota; class Betaproteobacteria; order Burkholderiales; family Burkholderiaceae; genus Cupriavidus; species Cupriavidus sp. UGS-1. Next base: position 32,683 of record NZ_JAJQJF010000006.1, read on the forward strand.
GCCGCGGATATCGTCGGGCAGGTTGGCAAGGGCCAGGGCGGTGTCGAAACGATCGGCATCCAGGCTGCGCGCGAACTCTTCGACCATCGCCAGATACTCGTCCACCAGCCGCCGTTCCTCGCGGCGTTCCGCCGTGCGGCCGAACGGATCGAGCGGCGTGCCGCGCAGTCCTTTCAGCCTGGCGAGCAGCCGGAACAGCGTCATCGTGCGCGGGCCGAAGCGGCGCTTGGTGGGGCGCTTGAGCGGCCGGCCGTTGCGCGTCTCGCGGGACAGCAGCGGCGGCGCCAGCCAGAAGTTCAGCTGGTAGTCGCGGCCGGGCTCGCCGTCGAACTGCGCGCGCAGCTTGTCGAGGAAGGCTGGATCGGCGTACAGCCGCGCGACCTCGTATTCGTCCTTGTAGGCCATCAGCTTGGCCAGGTTGCGCGCGACCGCCTCGGTCAGCGGCAGCTTGCGGTCGGCACCGAGCGCCAGCTCGGCTTGCCGCACCTTGTCGACCGCGGCCAGATAGCGCGCGGCATAGGCGTCGTTCTGGTAGGCGCGCAGCAGCGCGGCGCGGTCCTGGATCAGGCGGTCAAGCGTCTGCGGGAGCGGCAGCACCTGTGTCGATGCGGCCCCATTCGGGCGTGAAGCCGGACTCATGCCATCGAGCGCCGCGCGTACCGCCGTCTCGCCGCGATGCGCCAGCGCACGGCCCCAGGCAAACGCCAGCAGGTTCTTCTGCACCGCGACGCCGTTCAGCGTGATCGCGCGCGTCAGCGCCGCCAGCGACAGCGGCACCCAGCCGCGCTGCCACGCGAAGCCCAGCAGCAGCGGGTTGGCAAAGATCGCGTCGCCCAGCAGCCTGACGGCCCATGCGTTCGCATCGAGGAAGGCGCACGCCTCGCCGACGTTGTCGCGCAGGTCCTGCTCGGCCGACGCGCCGGGAAAGCGCCATTTCGGGTTGGTGATCAGCTCGGCGGTCGGCGTGCGTGCGCTGTTGATGGCCGCGGCGGTCACGTCGCGCCGGACCTTGGACAGCACCTCGGCCGAGGCCGACACGATCGCATCGCAACCGATCACCAGCCGCGCCTCGCCGGTGGCGACGCGCGTGGCATGCAGCGCTTGCGGCGTCGCGGCGATCTGCACGTGGCTGAGCACCGCGCCGCCCTTCTGCGCGAGGCCTGCCATGTCGAGCACCGTGACGCCCTTGCCTTCGAGATGCGCGGCCATGCCGAGGATGCCGCCGACCGTCACCACGCCGGTGCCGCCGACGCCGGTCACGACGATGCCGTAGGCCCGTTCCAGCGCCGGCAGCGTCGGCAAGGGCAGGGCGTCCAGATCGATCGCGTCCGATTTTCCACCCGGCGTTCCGGCGGCCGCGGGCTTGCGCACCTGCGCACCCTCGGCCGTCACGAAGCTCGGACAGAAGCCGTTCAGGCACGAGAAGTCCTTGTTGCACGACGACTGGTTGATCTTGCGCTTGGTGCCGAGCTCGGTTTCCAGCGGTTCGACCGACAGGCAGTTCGACTGCACCGAGCAGTCGCCGCAGCCTTCGCAGACCGCGTCGTGGATGAAGGCGCGCCGCGCCGGATCGGGATAGTCGCCGCGCTTGCGCCGGCGGCGCTTCTCGGTCGCGCAGGTCTGGTCGTAGATCAGCACGGTGACGCCCGGCGTGTCGCGCAGGTGCCGCTGCACGTCGTCGAGCTGGTCGCGGTGATGCACGGCGATGCCGACTGGCAGCCCGCCGCCGCCGGCGTACTTGTCGGGTTCGTCGGTGACGACGACGATCTCGCGCGCGCCTTCGGCCAGCACCTGATGCGCGATGCGCGGCACGGTCAGCACGCCGTCGACCGGCTGGCCGCCGGTCATCGCCACCGCGTCGTTGAACAGCACCTTGTAGGTGATATTGGCCTTCGCCGCGATCGCCGCGCGGATCGCCAGCAGGCCCGAATGGAAGTAGGTGCCGTCGCCCAGATTGACGAACACGTGCTTTTCATCGGTGAAGTGCATCTGGCCGGTCCACGCCACGCCTTCGCCGCCCATCTGGCTGAAGGTGTCGGTATTGCGGTCCATCCACATCGCCATGTAGTGGCAGCCGATGCCGGCCAGCGCGCGCGAGCCCTCGGGCACGCGCGTCGACGTGTTGTGCGGGCAGCCCGAGCAGAACCACGGCTTGCGCTCGACCGACAGCCGCGGACGGGCCGCGTCGCGTTCCTTGGCCTCGATCAGCGCGACGCGCGCGGCGATGCGCGCGCGCACGTCGTCGGGCAGATCGGCCTTGTCGAGCCGGCGCGCGATCGCCTTGGCGATGATCGCCGGCGACAGTTCGTAGTGCGCGGGCAAAAGCCAGCTGCCGCGCGGCACCGACCATTCGCCGCCCTCGTTGTCGCGTTCGTCGAACTTGCCGAACACGCGCGGGCGCACGTCGTCGCGCCAGTTGTACAGCTCTTCCTTCAACGCGTATTCGAGGATCTGCCGCTTTTCCTCGACCACCAGGATCTCGTCGAGGCCGGTGGCGAACTCGCGCGCGTCCTGCGCGTCGAGCGGCCACACGCAGCCGACCTTCATCACGCGGATGCCGATACGCGTGCAGGTATCGTCGTCCAGGCCCAGGTCGGCCAGCGCCTGCCGCACATCGAGATAGGCCTTGCCGGCGGTCATGATGCCGAAGCGCGCCCGCGGCGAATCGACGACCACGCGGTTCAGCCTGTTGGCGCGCACATAGGCCAGCGCCGCGTACCACTTGTGGTCCAGCAGCCGTGCCTCCTGCGCCAGCGGCGGATCGGGCCAGCGGATATTGAGCCCGCCCTCGGGCATCGTGAAGTCCTGCGGCAGCACGACCTGGACGCGGTCCGGATCGATGTCGACCGAGGCACTCGACTCGACCACGTCGGTGACGCACTTCATCGCCACCCACAGCCCCGAATAGCGGCTCATCGCCCAACCGTGCAGGCCGTAGTCGAGGTATTCCTGCACGGTGGACGGGTACAGCACCGGAATGCCGGCGGCGATCAGCACGTGCTCGGACTGGTGTGCGACCGACGAGGACTTGGCGGCGTGGTCGTCGCCGGCCAGCAGCAGCACGCCGCCATGGGGCGCGGAGCCGGCGGAGTTGGCGTGCTTGAGCACATCGATCGAGCGGTCGACGCCCGGGCCCTTGCCGTACCACATCGAGAACACGCCGTCGCGCTGCGCACCGGGGAACAGGTTGACCTGCTGCGTGCCCCAGACCGCGGTGGCCGCCAGGTCTTCGTTCAGCCCGGGCTGGAACACCACGTCGCTGCCCGCCAGATGGGTCTTGGCCTGCCACAGCGCCTGGTCGAGCCCGCCCAGCGGCGAGCCGCGGTAACCGGACACATAGCCGGCGGTATTGAGCCCGGCGGCGCGGTCGCGCGCTTTCTGCAGCATCGGCAGGCGCACCAGCGCCTGGGTGCCGCTCAGATAGACGCGGCCTTTCTCCACGGTGTACTTGTCGTCGAGGCTGACGTTGGCCAGCGCGTCGGCGAGGGCCTGTTGCTGCGCGGGCGAGAGCGGGCTGTTCATGGGGGGGTGTCTCCGGCTGATGGCGATATCTCGCCGGCAAGGCCGGGCGGTATCGTTGGTATGCGGTTCGGTGCGCGCATTCGATCTGCGGATCTGCGCGTTCTGGTATGCCAAACGAGTGTAGGAAAGCGCTTCGCTATCGTAAAATCACAAATTCAGAGTGCTGATATTTGGAAATCGCATGGCTGCCCGACCCCCCTCTCCCTCGCTTCCGACCGCCGTGACCGGCGGTGCGTCCCGCGACGCCAAGACGCGTCCGGCGCCGCTGGCGCGCGACATCACGCTGCGGCAGCTGCGCTATTTCCAGGCTGCCGCCGAGACCGGCCAGTTCTCGATGGCGGCCACGCGCGAGCACGTGTCGCAGTCCGCCATCACCAATGCGGTGCTGGCGTTGGAGCAGCGCCTGGCCGTGCGGCTGTTCGACCGGCTGCCGCACGGTGTCGCGCTGACCGCCGAAGGGCACCGGCTGCTGCAGCGGGTCGCGGGCATTCTCGATTCGGTCGAGGACATGCTGCGCGAACCGTCTCTGCAGGGCCCCAGCCAGCAGGGAACGGTGTCGTTCGCCGCTTCTTACACGGTGCTGGGCTATCTGCTGCCGGCCTTGCTGGCGCGCTTTCGCTCGCACTATCCGGACATCGTCTTCGACCTGCGCGACCTCGACCGCGTCGAGATCGAGGAGGCGGTCTTGTCCGGCGAGATCGAGCTCGGCGTGGTGCTGCTGTCGAACGTCGCGCGCCCGCAGCGCTTCGCGCACCGCACGCTGATCCGCTCGCGCCGGCAGCTGTGGGCCGCGCCGGGCCATCCGCTGATGCAGGGCGGCGCGCCGACGCTGAAGGAGGTGGCCGCCCACCCGTACATCCTGCTGACCGTCGACGAGGGCGAGACCTCGACGCTGCGCTACTGGAAGGGCAAACGGCTGTCGCCCGACATCGCGTTCCGCACCACGTCGATGGAGGCGCTGCGCGGGCTGGTGGCGCACGGCTTCGGCGTCACGGTGCTGTCGGACATGGTGTTCCGGCCGTGGTCGCTGGAAGGCAAGGAGATCGAGGCCAGGCCGCTGGCCGACGCCGTGCCCGACATGGAGGTCGGCCTGATCTGGCGCCGCGACGAGCCGCTGAGCGAGCCGGCGCAGCTTCTGCGGGACTTTCTGGTCTACGCTTGTGGAACGCCGTGATGTCGCTTCGTGCCGCGCGTTGATCCCGGTGACTTCACGGCGCTGGCTTTTCACGGCACTGACATACCGGCAAGCTACGCTGGCGAGCCGCCCGGCCACGGGCGAGGTCCGGCTGGCGTGTTGGCGCAGCGTCGTGAAGCGTGTAGCAGCGTGAAGGAGCGTGAGATGACCCCGAGCGAAGAAGAACTGGTACGCCGCATCCACCGCGAGGTGGCGGACCACTACGATGAGGAATTCGAGCTCGCGCTCGAGGACGGCGACGCGCAGGCGCTGCTGAACTCGGACTCGCTGCCCGGCGGCGCGGTCGACCGGGAATCGCGCCGGCACTATTTCAGCGAGCTGTTCCGCCTGCAGGGCGAGCTGGTCAAGCTGCAGAGCTGGGTGGTCGCCACCGGCCAGAAGATCGTCATCGTGTTCGAGGGTCGCGATGCCGCCGGCAAGGGTGGCGTGATCAAGCGCATCACGCAGCGGCTCAATCCGCGCGTGTGCCGCGTCGCCGCGCTGCCCGCGCCGAACGACCGCGAACGCACCCAGTGGTACTTCCAGCGCTATGTCTCGCATCTGCCGGCGGCCGGCGAGATCGTGCTGTTCGATCGCAGCTGGTACAACCGCGCGGGCGTCGAGCGCGTGATGGGCTTCTGCACCGACGACCAGTACGAGGAGTTCTTCCGCTCCGTGCCTGAGTTCGAGAAGATGCTGGTGCGCTCGGGCATCCGGTTGATCAAGTACTGGTTCTCGATTTCGGACGAGGAACAGGAGTTGCGCTTCCTGTCGCGCATTCACGATCCGCTGAAGCAGTGGAAGCTCAGCCCGATGGACCTCGAATCGCGCCGCCGCTGGGAGGCCTATACCAAGGCCAAGGAAATCATGCTGGCGCGCACGCATATCCCCGAGGCGCGCTGGTGGGTCGTGCATGCCGACGACAAGAAGGTCGCGCGGCTGAACTGCATCCACCATCTGCTGACGCTGATTCCCTATCGCGAGATCGAGCAGCCGGAAATCGTGCTGCCCGAGCGCCAGCGCAGCCAGGGCTACGCACGCCAGCCGGTGCCCGACGAGATGTGGGTGCCGCAGGTCTACGGTTCGCTGGGTTGAGCGCTGGGTCGGGCGCCGGCTTGACCGGCGGCTCGATCGCTAGCGCGGACGCTGCAGCCCGGGAAAGGCCTGCGGCAGCGTCAGCACGGTGCCGGTCAGCGTCGCGTCGTAGCCGGGCAGCGCATCGACCCGTTCGCGAAAGCCGCCGCTGGTCAGCGCGGCCACCGCATCGGCCAGCATCGGACTGCGCAGCCGTTCGCGTTCGATCGCGAAGAAATAGCGTTCCTTGAGCACCGGCACGAAGTCGAGTCCGAAGCGGCGCGCCGCCGTTTCGACGCCGAAGCCGACGTCGGCCATGCCGCTGCCGATATACGCGGCCACCGCGGCATGGGTGAATTCGCCGTTGCTGTAGCCGTCGATCCGCGCGGGGTCGATGCCGCGCGCGCGCAGGATCAGGTCGAGCAGCAGGCGGGTGCCCGAACCGACCTGGCGGTTGACAAAGCGCACGTCGGGCCGCAGCAGGTCGTCCAGCCGCGTGATCGCCTTCGGATTGCCGCGCGCGACGAACAGCCCCTGCGTGCGCACCGCCAGATGGATCAGGCAATGCCGCTCGGGGTGCAGCCAGAGCGCGAAGCGCTCGAACGTCTCCGCCTCGAACTCGCCGATCGGCACATGAAAGCCCGCGATATCGCAGTCGCCGGCGGCCAGCGCCGCCACCGCTTCCAGGCTGCCGCAGTACTTCAGGTCATGGCGGACCTTGTGCTCGTCGAGAAAGTCCCGCAGCGCGGCGACCGCGAAGCCGTGGCTGGCGTGCAGCCGCAGCGCGCTGACCGAGGCGTCGAGCACCTTCTTCAGTTCGATCTCCAGTTCCGATGCGAGGCTCTCCAGCGTCGGCGACAGCCGTGCGCCGATGCGCTTGCTGGCCCAGACCAGCTGCTGCGACAGCGGCGTCAGCACGCTGCCGCGGCCGCGGCGCTTGTCGATCAACGGGCCGCCGAACAGCGACTGCGCATCTTCGAGCAGACCCCAGGCATAGCGGTACGACAGCCCGATCGCCTCGCACGATTGGCGGATGCTGCCGGTGCGTTCGATCTGGGCAAGCAGCGTCACCAGCCGCGAGACATCGAGTGGCGCGGCCCCGTTGCTGTCGTCGCGCACCTGCAGGTGCGGCTGGATGGCAATTCTCAACATAGGCTAAAAATAGCATATTGCCGCTCGCGTGCACGCTGCCTATAGTCCCGGCATGGCAAAAAACCCGGGAATTCGGCGCCGATGGGCGCGCGAGGCGGCCGGGATGGAGTCCCGACAATATGCAAAAAATAGCCTATTTGGAAGGCAAGCCGTCCGGCAGCACGGCTTCGAAGGCGCCGGACGCCGATGGCGCGCCGCGCATCGCGGCGATCCTGCGCGCCCGCCAGCACCAGCCCGGCGCCTTGCTGCCGATCCTGCACGACGTCCAGGACGCCCTCGGCTTCGTCCCCCCGGATGCGGTGCCCGTGATCGCGCAGGCGTTGAACCTGTCCCGCGCCGAAGTCCACGGCGTGATCAGCTTCTACCACCATTTCCGCGACCGGCCCGCGGGACGGCACGTGCTGCAGCTGTGCCGCGCCGAGGCCTGCCAGGCGGTCGGCGCCGATGCGCTGGCCGAGCACGCGCAGCGCGAACTCGGCTGCGGCTGGCACCAGACCAGCGCCGATGGCGCGGTCACGCTCGAGCCGGTCTATTGCCTGGGCCAGTGCGCGGTGGGACCGGCGCTGATGGCCGGCACCGAACTGCATGGCGGCGTGACACCGGCGCGGCTCGACGCCTTGCTGACCGCGCTGCGGCAGCGCGATGCGCGGCACGACGACGTCAGGGATGGCGATGTGCTGCAAGACGGGACCGCCCCCATGTCCCACAACGAGGTGAGCCGATGAGCGCGACACGCAACCCAATGGCCGCCGCACCCGTGACGGTGTTCGTCCCGCGCGACTCGACCGCGCTCGCCATGGGCGCCGAAGCGGTGGCGCGCGCGATCGCCAGCGAAGCCGCGGCACGCGGCGACGCTGTACGCATCGTGCGCAACGGCTCGCGCGGGATGTTCTGGCTCGAACCGCTGGTCGAGGTACAGACGCCGGCCGGGCGCATCGCCTACGGCCCGGTCAGCGCCGCCGACGTGCCCGCGCTGTTCGATGCCGGCTTGCTGCGCGGCGGCAACCATCCGTTGTGTCACGGCATGACCGAATCGATTCCGTTCCTGCGCGAGCAGGAGCGGCTGACGTTCGCCCGCATGGGCATCACCGATCCGCTGTCGCTCGACGACTATCTCGCGCACGGCGGCTATCGCGGCCTGACGCGTGCGCTGGCGATGGGCGGCGCCGATATCGTGCACGAGGTCACCGAGTCGGGCCTGCGCGGCCGCGGCGGCGCGGCCTTTCCAACCGGCATCAAGTGGAACACGGTGCTGAAGGCGGACAGCGACGTCAAATACGTGGTCTGCAATGCCGACGAGGGCGACTCGGGCACGTTCTCCGACCGCATGGTGATGGAGGGCGATCCGTTCATGCTGATCGAGGGCATGACGATTGGCGGGCTTGCGGTCGGTGCCGAACAGGGCTACGTCTACGTGCGTTCGGAATATCCGCACGCGATCGCGGTGCTCGAACGTGCGATCGCCATCGCCACCTCGGCGGGCTGGCTGGGCGACGATATCCGCGGCAGCGGCCGCCGTTTTGCGCTGGAGCTGCGCAAGGGCGCGGGCGCCTATGTCTGCGGCGAGGAAACCGCGCTGCTCGAAAGCCTGGAAGGGCGCCGCGGCATGGTGCGCGCCAAGCCGCCGTTGCCGGCGATCCAGGGCCTGTTCGGCCGTCCCACCATCATCAACAACGTGATCTCGCTGGCGACCGTGCCGGTGATCCTGGCCGAGGGCGCGCAGCATTATCGCGATTTCGGCATGGGCCGCTCGCGCGGCACGCTGCCGTTCCAGCTGGCCGGCAATATCGCGCGCGGCGGCCTGGTCGAGAAGGCGTTCGGCGTCACGCTGCGCGAGCTGCTGTACGACTACGGCGGCGGCGCGCGCAGCGGCCGGCCATTGCGCGCGGTACAGGTCGGCGGTCCGCTTGGCGCCTATCTGAACGAAGCGCGCTGGGACGTACCGCTCGACTACGAGGCCTATGCCGCGTTCGGCGGCGTGGTCGGCCACGGCGGCATCGTTGCCTTCGACGACACCGTCGACATGGCGCGGCAGGCGCGCTATGCGATGGAATTCTGCGCGGTCGAGTCCTGCGGCAAGTGCACGCCGTGCCGGATCGGCTCGACCCGCGGCGTCGAGGTCATCGACAGGCTGATGGCCCAGCCCGATCCCGCCCGGCGCACGCAGCAGTTGCGGCTGGTGCGCGATCTGTGCGACACGATGCTGCACGGCTCGCTTTGCGCGATGGGCGGTATGACGCCGTATCCGGTGCTGTCGGCGCTCGACGGCTTTCCCGAGGACTTCGGCCTGCCGCCGCTGCCGGCGCGGGCCGCGTGAAGACGCACGCAGCTGCACTGCTTTGCATCGCTGCAGCTTGAAGACACTGGGCCCCCGCCTGCGCGGGGGCGACAGGAAAAAGCCTCGCTCCATACACGACCCTGCGGAGTTCGACCTTGCACCCCCACCACGATATCGATTACGGCACGCCGCGGCGCGAGGCCGAACAAATCGTCACGCTGGAAATCGACGGCGTCGCCGTCACCGTGCCCGCCGGCACCTCGGTGATGCGCGCCGCGGTCGAGGCCGGCGTCCATGTGCCCAAGCTGTGCGCCACCGACAGCCTCGAGCCGTTCGGCTCGTGCCGGCTGTGCCTGGTCGAGATCGAGGGGCGGCGCGGCTATCCCGCGTCATGCACCACGCCCGCCGAGCCGGGCATGAAGGTGCGCACGCAGACCGGCAAGCTCGCCGAGATCCGTCGCGGCGTGATGGAGCTGTATATCTCGGACCATCCGCTCGATTGCCTGACGTGCCCGACCAATGGCAACTGCGAACTGCAGGACATGGCCGGCGCGGTCGGGCTGCGCGAGGTCCGCTACGGCGACGATGGCGCCAGCCATCTCGATGCGGTCAAGGACCAGTCGAACCCGTACTTCGAGTACGACCCGTCGAAATGCATCGTCTGCAACCGCTGCGTGCGCGCCTGCGAGGAAACGCAGGGCACCTTCGCGCTGACGATCAGCGGGCGCGGCTTCGATTCGCGCGTGACGGCGGGGCAGGGCGAGTCCTTCATGGAGTCGGACTGCGTGTCGTGCGGCGCCTGCGTGCAGGCCTGTCCGACCGCGACGCTGACCGAGACCTCGCTGATCCGCATGGGCCAGCCCGAGCACAGCGTGGTGACCACCTGTGCCTACTGCGGCGTCGGCTGCGCCTTCAAGGCCGAGATGAAGGGCAACGAGGTGGTGCGCATGGTGCCGTACAAGGGCGGCCAGGCCAACGAGGGCCATGCCTGCGTCAAGGGCCGCTTTGCCTGGGGCTACGCCACGCACCAGGACCGCATCCTGAAGCCGATGATCCGCGCCAGCATCCAGGACCCGTGGCGCGAGGTGTCGTGGGAGGAGGCGATCGGCTACGCCGCCGCGCAGTTCCGCCGCATCCAGCAAAAGCATGGCCGCGACGCGGTCGGCGGCATCGTGTCGTCGCGCTGTACCAACGAGGAAGGCTATCTGGTGCAGAAGCTGGTGCGCGCGGCCTTCGGCAACAACAACGTCGACACCTGCGCGCGCGTCTGCCACTCGCCCACCGGCTACGGCCTGAAGCAGACGCTCGGCGAGTCGGCCGGCACGCAGACCTTCCGTTCGGTCGAGCGCTCGGACGTGATCCTGGTGATCGGCGCCAATCCGACCGACGGCCATCCGGTATTCGGCTCGCGGCTGAAGAAGCGGCTGCGCGCCGGCGCCCGCCTGATCGTCATCGATCCGCGCCGCATCGATCTGGTCCGGTCGCCGCACGTGCGTGCCGACTACCATCTGCAGCTGCGCCCCGGCAGCAATGTCGCGGTGCTGACCGCGATGGCCCATGTGATCGTCACCGAAGGGCTGCTGGCCGAGGACTTCATCGCCGAGCGTTGCGAGTCGAGGGCGTTCGGCCTGTGGCGCGAGTTCGTCGCGCGGCCCGAGAACTCGCCGGAGGCGATGGCCGAGGTCACCGGCGTGCCGGCCGAGCAGCTGCGCGGCGCCGCGCGCCTGTACGCGACCGGCGGCAATGCCGCGATCTATTACGGGCTGGGCGTCACCGAGCACGCGCAAGGTTCGACCGCGGTGATGGCGATCGCCAACCTGGCGATGGCGACCGGCAACATCGGCCGCGAGGGCGTCGGCGTCAATCCGCTGCGCGGGCAGAACAATGTGCAGGGGTCCTGCGATATCGGCTCGTTCCCGCACGAGCTGCCGGGCTACCGGCATGTCTCCGATTCGACCACGCGCGGCCTGTTCGAGCAGGCGTGGAACGTCGAGATCAGCCCCGAGCCGGGCCTGCGCATTCCCAATATGTTCGAGGCCGCGCTGGGCGGCAGCTTCAAGGGCCTGTACTGCCAGGGCGAGGACATCGTGCAGTCCGATCCGAACACGCAGCACGTGGCCGAGGCGCTGTCGTCGATGGAATGCATCGTGGTGCAGGACATTTTCCTGAACGAGACCGCCAAGTACGCGCACGTGTTCCTGCCCGGCTCGTCCTTCCTCGAGAAGGACGGCACCTTCACCAACGCCGAGCGCCGCATCTCCCGCGTGCGCAAGGTGATGCCGCCCAGGGCCGGCTATGCCGACTGGGAGGTCACGATGCTACTGTCCAACGCGCTCGGCTATCCGATGGACTATCGCCATCCGTCCGAGATCATGGACGAGATCGCGCGGCTGACGCCGACGTTCGCCGGCGTCAGCTACGCGAAGCTCGACGAGCTCGGCAGCATCCAGTGGCCGTGCAATGCGCAGGCGCCGGCCGGCACGCCGATCATGCACGTCGACACCTTCGTGCGCGGCAAGGGCAAGTTCATCATCACGCAGTTCGTGCCGACCGAGGAAAAGGTCAACCGGCGCTTCCCGCTGATCCTGACCACCGGCCGCATCCTGTCGCAGTACAACGTCGGCGCGCAGACGCGGCGCACCGACAACGTGCGCTGGCACGACGAGGACCGGCTCGAGATCCATCCGCACGATGCGCAGGAGCGCGGCATCGCCGACGGCGACTGGGTCGGCATCGTCAGCCGCGCCGGCGAGACGGTGCTGCGCGCGCTGGTCAGCGAGCGCATGCAGCCGGGCGTGGTCTACACGACGTTCCACTTCCCCGAGTCGGGCGCCAACGTGATCACCACCGACAACTCGGACTGGGCCACCAACTGCCCCGAATACAAGGTCACCGCGGTGCAGGTGCTGCCGGTCGCGCAGCCGTCCGAATGGCAGCGGCGCTATCGGGACTTCCATGACGAGCAGTTGCGGCTGTTGCGGGCGGCGAATGCGGTGGCGCAGGACGAGAAGGCGGAGGCCGGCCATGCTGGTCTGTGAGCGCGGCGTGGTCGCGCGCGATGAGTCCGGTCCGTATCGCGCCGATCGGTACGAGGCCGATCCAAACGAGGCCTGTCCATACGAGCGCGACGGCGATCCGCCGATGCCGTACGCCACGGTCGAGGTCGCGCGCTGCGAAGGCGAGGGCGGCGACATGGCGCTCGCCTTCGACGATGTCGCCGAAGAAGTTCCTGTCGCGCTCGAATACAACGGCATCTCGCACGCGGTGATGCTGGCCACGCCGGCCGATCTCGAGGATTTCGCCGTTGGCTTCAGCCTGACCGAAGGCATCGTCGCGAACGCGCGCGACGTGTTCGAGATCGACACGCAGGTCGGCGAGCAAGGGGTCGCGGTGCAGTTGCGCATTGCCGGCGATGCCTTCGCGCGGATGAAGACGCGGCGTCGCGCGATGACGGGCCGCACCGGCTGCGGGCTGTGCGGCGTCGAATCGCTGTCGCAGGTGGCGCGCATGCCGGCGCCGGTCGCGAGCGCCGCGCGCTTCGATGGCGCGAGCCTGCATGCCGGTTTTGCCGAGCTGCAGCAGCGCCAGGCGCTGCTGCGCCATACCGGCGCGACTCACGCGGCCGGCTGGCTGCGCGCCGATGGCACCGTGGCCTTCGTGCGCGAGGACGTCGGCCGCCACAACGCGCTCGACAAGCTGATCGGCGCGCTGGCGCGCAGCGGCGAGCCGGTCGCCGACGGCGCGGCGCTGGTCACCAGCCGCGCCAGCTACGAGATGGTGCTCAAGGCCGCCAGCGCCGGCATCGGGATACTGGCCGCCGTCTCGGGACCCACCGCGATGGCGGTCCGGCTGGCCGAACAGGCCGGCGTCACGCTGGCCGGGTTTGTCCGTCCCGGCCGCCATGTCGTCTACACCCATTCCGCGCGGCTGCTGCCGCCACGCTGCTGATCATGAACCTCGACAACCTGGTCAAGATGGCCAACCAGATCGGAACCTTCTTCGCCGCGATGCCCGACCGCGACGAGGCGCTGGCGGACATCGCCACCCACCTGCGCCGCTTCTGGGCACCACCGATGCGCCGAGCCTTGCTCGAGGGCGTCGACAACGGCCAGGCGGAGGCGGTCGCGCCAATCGTGCGCGCGGCGCTGGAGCGGCATCGGGAGCGGCTGTAAGGCGTTGCCCCGCGCGGTGCACCGGGATTGCGGTCAGCCGATCCAGCGCGAGGCCGCTACGCCGCCTTGGCCTTGCGCGGCGCGACTTCGGAGCGAATGGCGTCGCCGACCTGCTGTTCGGCGGTCTTGAGATCGTAGGCCTGCTGAAGGTTCAACCAGGTTTCGGCGTCACCACCAAAATAGCGCGCCAAACGCAGAGCGATCTCGCTGGCCACGCCGGCATCGCCGCGGACGATCGCGTCGATCTGCGCGGTGCCGACATGCAATTCCTTCGCCAGTTCCGCGATCGATAGATCGAGCGGCACCAGATACTCCTCGCGCAGGATCTCGCCCGGATGAACCGGACGCATGCCGTTGTGGAAACGAGCCATAGCGCGCTCCTCGCCTGGTCGCGGATCGATGGCCCGCATGGTAGTGTGTCTTGGCGGCGCGCAGGCACGAACTACTTGATCCGCTGCAGAATCTCCAAAATCACCAGCGTAAAAATCGTAGCGAGCAGCGCGGTCGCTTCGCGGCCCATGCCGGCGGCGACGCCGATGGCGGACACCATCCAGATGCTGGCGGCGGTGGTCAGGCCCTTGATGCTTTCCTCGCTATTGAGCTTGATGATGGCGCCGGCGCCGAGGAAGCCGATGCCCGAGGCGATGCCCTGCAGTACGCGGCTCATGTCGGCCAGCGGCACGCCGGCCTGCAGCGGCACCAGCACGAACATCGCGGAGCCCAGCGCGACCAGCATATGGGTGCGCAAGCCGGCGGCCTTGCCGGCGGCTTCGCGTTCGTAGCCGATCATCGCGCCGAGCAGCATCGCCATGCCGAGCCGGACCACGACCCGGGTCGCTTCCTCGATGTCGGGAATGTCGGCGAACTCCGTCCGCAGCGCGCCCAGCATGTCTGACCAGATGCCATCCATCGTTGCCTCCCCGAGAGTCCGCCGTCGTGGCGTGGTGAGCGGGTTCGGCGCAGGCGGAACCCGGCTGCCTGCAGGCTAGCATGGAGACGCGGGGCGGGGCAGTCGGTTCGGCACTGACATGGCCCGGCCGAACGGGGCCTGTCGATGGGGGGCTAACGCAGCCGCAGCGGTTCGAGCAGCGCGGCGTCGTACTGGTGCCGGTCGATGCGGCCCAATTCCAGCATCCGCAGCAGGATATAGGCTTGCCGCTGGCGCGCGCGGCGGGGATTGACGACCGGGTTGTTGGCCGACGGCGCCTTCGGCAGGCCGGCCAGCATCGCGGACTCGGCCAGCGTCAGCTCGGCCAGCGGCTTGCCGAAATAGGTGCGCGCGGCCTGCGCGAAGCCGTACGCCCCTTCGCCGAGATAGACCTTGTTCATGTACAGCTCGAGGATCTCGTCCTTGCTGAACGCGCCCTCGATGCGGTAGGCCAGCAGCGCCTCGTACAGCTTGCGGGTATAGGTCTTCTCACGCGACAGGAAGAAGTTACGCGCGACCTGCATCGTGATGGTCGACGCGCCCTGCGACAGGTCGTCCGACAGATTGGCCAGGCCCGCGCGGATCACGCCGACGTAGTCGATGCCGTCATGCACGTAGAAGCGTTCGTCCTCGATGGCGACCACCGCCTGCGTCAGCGCGGGCGGCATCCTGTCCAGCGGCACGTAGCCGGCCGAATGGCGGAACGCGGCGATGGCGTCGAGCGGTGGCAGCTGGCGGCCGGCGACCACCACGGCGAGCGTGGCCAGCAGCGCGCAGGTTGCCAGCACGAGGACGAACAAGCCGAGGAGGTGCGACCAGAGACGATTCATGGGCCGCTATTTTGCCAGTGTTGGGTGGCAGAGCCGTGATGGCGGGATTGGGCCGTATCGGTGAGGGGCACGCCGTTTGCCCTCTCGCCCAGCCGCTCTCCCGCGAGCGGGAGACGGGAGCGGATGCCGCAATCGCTGTGGCGCCCGCTTGCCGGTGGTGTTCTCCCTCTGCCGCTTGCAGGAGAGCGGAGCGTGTCGTCGCGGATTGGAGCGACGACGTGTGGAGCTTGCCCGTGGTGTTCTCCTCTCCCGCCTGCGGGAGAGGGCCGGGGAGAGGGCCGGGGAGACGGCACACAGCTGCCGATCGCCCCGTCACCGCTTCAACAACGCGGCCAGCAGGTCCGACTGCGTGATCAGCCCGAGCAGTCGCCGTTGCTCGTCGACCACCGGCATCAGGTGCCAGCCGCCGTCGGACATCGCGCCCGCCAGCTCGACGATGGGCTGGTCGGGGCGCGCGGTCGGCAGCTCGGTCAGCATCGCGTCGCGCACCAGGCCATCGGGACGGCGTTGACCCTTGGCGGGGTCGCCGGCGAACAGGTCCGGCAGCGCGACCAGGCCGACCAGCCGGCGCTGGCGCGGCGATACCACCGGCAGCGCCTGCAGCCGGTGGCGGGTCAGCAGGGTCCAGGCCTCGCTGAGGCGCTGGTCGGCGTGGACCGCCACCACATCGCGCGACATGATGTCGCCGCAGCGGATGTCGCCGAAGCGGCGTCCGAACGCGCGCAGCTCGGCCGCGACCAGGATCTCTTCGAGGTCGTCGCGGTCGACGTCGAGGAATTCGCCGCGCGCGGCCAGCACTTCGTCAAGGTCTGCACGGGTGAAGCCGACGCGCTGGCCCGGAGGCGGATCGCTGGTGCCATGTCCCGGCACCGGGGGCGGCGGCCGATGCGGATAGCGGCGCCCGGCCAGGTTGTTGAACGACAGCGCGATCAGCAGCATCAGCATCGAATTGAGCGCGACCGGGAACAGCACGAAGGCATAGCCGAGCTTGGCGACCGCCGGGCCGCCGAACACCGCGGTGATGGCGACCGCGCCGGCCGGCGGATGCACGCAATGCAGATGGAACATCAGGCCGATCGCCACCGCGACCGCGACGGCGGCCGCCAGACCCGGGTCCGGAATCCAGCGTGCGCAGGTCACGCCCACCAACGCCGCCAGCAGATTGCCGCCGATCACCGACCAAGGCTGCGCCAACGGACTCGACGGCACGGCGAACAGCAGCACCGCCGAGGCGCCCATCGGCGCGATGAACCAGGGGTTGTGCCCGCCCAGCATATGCCGGCTGATCCACTCGGTGCAGGCCAGCGCGAACAGCGCGCCGAGGCAGCTCTTGATCCGCTCGCGGCTGCTTGCCGTCACCGGCATCGGGACGAAGGCGGCCAGCCAGCCGCGCCAGCGCAAGCGGATTTCGCCGGCCAGGGCAAGGAGGGGAGAGGATCGGGAGAACATGAAGGCGCCAGCGCGTGCCGCGACGCAGCAAAAAAAAGCGTCGCGCAAAAAAGCCGTCAATGTATCACGTGATGACATACCTTGCCGGTGGCCCGCCGCGGCAGGGCTTGGGCGAGCGGGCCGGCGCGGTAACATAGCGCCGTTCCGATACCGATACGCCGCCCTGTGGCGGCGCCATGCCTCATGCTCGAACTTCAGGGCGCGATCTGGTTTCGCGCCGGCAGCCAGGACCTCGGCGGCAAGGACCGCATCGCGCTGCTCGCCGCGATCGCCGAACACGGTTCGATCACGGCGGCCGCCAAGGCGGTCGGGCTCAGCTACAAGGCGGCGTGGGACGCGGTCGACGCGATGAACAACAGCGCCGGCGAGCCGCTGGTGGTGCGCGCCGCCGGCGGCAAGGGCGGCGGCGGCACGATGCTGACGCCGCGCGGCGAAGGGCTGGTGCGCACCTATCGCGCGCTCGAGGCCGAGCACCGCGCCTTCGTCGCGCAGCTGTCGCGCGTCAGCGAGCAGCTCGACGCGACGGCCGCCGACGCGCTGCAACACGATATCCATCTGATCCGGCGACTGATGATCAAGACCAGTGCACGAAACCGGCTGTTCGGCACCGTGACCCGGGTGCGGACCGGCGCGGTAAACGATGAGATCACGCTGGCGCTGGCCGGCGGGCAACAGGTGGTTGCCACGGTCACGCACGAGAGCGTCGAGACGCTGGGCCTGGCGCCGGGCAGCGAGGCGTTCGCGCTGGTCAAGGCCTCATCGGTGATGATCGGCGTGCCGTCGCCCGGCCTGCGGCTGTCCGCGCGCAATCAGCTGCCGGGCACGGTGGCGCGCATCGTGCCGGGGGCCGTCAATGCCGAGGTCGTGCTGGCGCTCGATGGCGGCGCCACCATCGCGGCGATCGTCACGCATGCCGGGCTCGACGAGCTGGGCCTGGCCGAGGGCGCGCCGGCGCTGGCGATCTTCAAGGCGTCGAGCGTGATCCTGGGGACGATGGACTGAGGTCCACGGGTTTGCTCCCCTCTCCCGCTTGCGGGAGAGGGGCGGGGGAGAGCGCAGTGGGCGGACGTTATGCCGTCGCGGTTTGAAACCACCCCCTCTCCCCGACCCTCTCCCCCGTGAGGGGGAGAGGGAGAACACCGCGCGGCGTGGTCAAGCGCGGGGCACGCCGATTTGACCCGGCTCGCTATCGTCCCGCCTCCGCCCCATAAATCCGCCCATCGCGGATCTCCATCACATGGTCCGCCAGCGCCGCGACATCGTCCGGATCGTGCGAGATCACCAGCATCGGCACTTCCAGGCTGGTCTGCAGCGCACGCAGCTCGGCCCGCATGCGCGCGCGCAGCGCCGGGTCGAGGGCCGAGAATGGTTCGTCGAGCAGCACGATATCGGGCCGGGTCGCCAGCGCCCGGGCCAGCGCCACGCGCTGCTTCTGGCCCCCGGAAATCTCGGCCGGATAGTGCCCGCGAACCTCCTGCAGGCCGAAGGCGTCGAGCCAGCGCTCCGCATCGTCGTGGCTCTTGCCGCGCGGCGGATTGCGCCAGCCGCGCGCCAGCCCGAAGGCCACGTTCTGCGCGACAGTCAGGTGCGGAAACAGCGCATAGTCCTGGAACAGATAGGCGACGCGCCGCTGCTGCGGCCGCACGTCGATCCCCGCCGCTTCGTCGAACAGCGTGCGCTCGCCGAGCACGATGCGTCCGTGGTCGGGCCGCAGCAGCCCGGCGATCGCGCGCAGCGTCAGCGTCTTGCCGGCGCCCGACGGGCCGAACAGCGCGATGCGGCGGCTGGCGGACGAAAAGCCGATATCCAGCGCGAAATGCCGGTCGGCGGTATCGAGCCGCTTGCTGACCTGGACCTGCAGCGTCATGGCGTTCGTACCGGCGACAGGCGGGCTCGCAGAAGGATTGACAGCCGGGGGCGCAGGCAGCGGGACTGGCATGGCGTCGTCCATTCGGCGATTCAGCGCACCGGCTGCCGCGTGCTCGGCACCAGGCGGCCGGCGATCACCAGCAGCAGCACGCAGGTCAGCGAGGTGACCAGCACCAGCAGGTTGGCGGTATTGTCGTCGCCGGCCTGCACCGCCTCGTAGATTGCCACCGACAGCGTCTGCGTGCGGCCGGGCAGGTTGCCCGCGACCATCAGCGTCGCGCCGAACTCGCCCAGCGCGCGAGCGAAGGCCAGCAGCACGCCGGCGGCGATGCCGCGCACCGCCAGCGGCAGCGTCACGCGAAACACGATGCCGGCCTCGCTGACGCCGAGCACGCGCGCGGCATGCTCGAGCTGCGGATCGACGCCCTCGATCGCCGCGCGGGCGGACTTGAGCACCAGCGGAAAGGCGACGATGGTCGCGGCCAGCACCGCGCCCTGCCAGGTGAAGACCAGCTCGATGCCCAGCGACGACAGCCATTCGCCGAACACGCCGCGGCGTCCGACCAGCACCAGCAGGTAGTAACCGAGCACGGTCGGCGGCAACACCAGCGGCAGCGTCAGCACCGCGTCGACCAGATCGCGCAGCGGCGAGCGCCAGCGCGACAGCGCCACCGCGGCGGCAACGCCGAGCACCGCATTGATCGCGGTGGCCCAGCCGGCCACCTTCAGCGACAGCGCCAGCGGGACCCAGACCGATTCCATCGGTGTCATCGAAGGACGGCGGGCGTTCAGCGCGTCCGGAAGCCGTGGCGCGCCAGCAGCGCCTGGCCTTCGGCGGACAGCACGAAGTCGACGAAGCGGGCCGCCTCGTCCTTCTGGCGGGAGCGGGCGGTCACGGCGATCGGATAGGTGACCGCGGTGCGCGTCGGTACCTGCGCGACGATGCGGACCCTCGACGGCATCGCAGCCGCGTCGGTGGCGAAGACGAAGCCCGCATCGACTTCGCCGCGCGCGACATAGTCGAGCGCCTGCCGGACGTTCTGCGCCGGCACGCCCTTGGCGGAGACGGCCTGCCACAGCCGCGCATCCTCCAGCGCGTCGCGG
Organism: Cupriavidus sp. UGS-1; assembly: GCF_021213615.1. Classification (NCBI taxonomy): domain Bacteria; kingdom Pseudomonadati; phylum Pseudomonadota; class Betaproteobacteria; order Burkholderiales; family Burkholderiaceae; genus Cupriavidus; species Cupriavidus sp. UGS-1. The sequence continues at coordinate 52,235 of NZ_JAJQJF010000006.1, forward strand.
GTGTAGCGGCCGACGGGCACCGAGGCCGGATTGCCGTAGGCGACGCGCCGCACGTCGTCGCGCAACAGGTCGCGCGGCGCGCCGAGCTTCAGCGCGCTGTCGGCCGGCTCGATCATCACCAGCGCATTGGCGGCGAAATCGCGGCGCGAGCCCGGCACGATCATGTGTTCGGCCTGCGCCTTGTCCATCGCCTGCTGGTCGGCCGAGGCGAACACGTCGGCCGGCGCGCCCTGGACGATCTGCTGCATCAGCACGTCGGACGCGCCGAAGTTGAGGACCAGCTTCGTACCCGGATGCGCCTGCTCATAGGCGATCGCGACCGCGCGGAAGGCATTGGTCAGGCTGGCCGCGGCCGAGACCACCAGTTCGGCGGCCGCCGCCGGCCCGGCTGGCAGCAACGCCAGCGTGGCAAGCGCCGCCGCGGCGATAGCGCCGGACAGGCGCGAGCGCGTGCGGACCGGCGCGGTGGCGAGGGCGGGAGAACGGCTAGCACGCATGGCAGCTTGTCCGGGTTGACGGATTGGGTCGGGGAACGGGCGGGGCCATCAGAGGCGCCGTGCCGCAGCGAAGGGGCGCCGCTGGGGGACACCCGAGTCACATCGAGCGCAATATACGGCGGTATATAACGACGCGTCAATGCACCCGGACGCAGTGCAGCCGATACCGGCAATCTCCGCGAACGGCAATATCGGCGATACCCGCTCAGGGCACTTCGGGCACCAGCAGGTCTTCGAGAAAGTAGGCCGCCAGTTCGTGCCGGCCGCGCAGGCCGGCCTTGGCGTAGATGTTGGTCGCGTGCTGGCGCACAGTCTTCGGCTTGCTGTCGCGCACGCCGGCGATCTCTTCCAGCGACAGCCCCTTGATCAACAGGTAGGCGACCTCGCGCTCGCTGGTGGTCAGGTTCCAGCGGTCGAACTGGCTGCTGATCGCATGCCGCATCTGCAGGCCTGCCTGATGCGCGGCCGCGTCGCGTTGCGCGAGCGTCCGCTCGGCCTCGCCCAGCGAGGCGCGCAACTGGCGGATCTCCTGATCGGTGCGCAGCCGCTCGCGCGCCAGCACGAACACGCCGGCCAGCGTGATCGAGGTGCCGATGGCATCGATGATGACGTGCTGCAGCCCTTCGGCCTCGTTGTAGTCGAACACCAGGTCGAAGCAGGCGTACAGCGCGATGAAGACGAACAGGTAGAGAAAATGCCGTGGCATGGCTGTCACGAGGGCAGGGCGTGGTAACGGAAATCGCGCGGCGCGACGTTCGCGAGGAACGCCGCGCCGCGGCATGGGATGGGGCAGGCTCGCCGGGGAGACTTACACGATGGGCGTCAGCACCTTGCCGGTATCGAGGAAGGCGCGCAGATTGTCGAGCATCAGCGCCTGCATCGCGCCGCGCGTCTCGACCGTGCCGCTGGCCATATGCGGGGCCAGCACGACGTTGTCCAGTTCGGTCAGCACGGGCGGCACGCGTGGCTCGTCGCGGAACACGTCGAGCCCGGCGGCGCCGAGGCGGCCATCGCGCAGCGCTTCGACCATCGCGTCCTCGTCGATCACGCTGCCGCGCGCGACATTGACCAGCACGCCCTTCGGCCCGAGCGCCTCGATGACCTGGCGCGACACCAGCCCTTCGGTTTCCGGGCCGCCGACGCAGGTCACGACCAGGAAGTCCGCCCACGCGGCCAGTGCCAGCAGGTCGGGCTCATGGCGCCACGGCGCGCCCTCGCGCGGACGCCGGTTGTTGTAGGCGACTTCCATGTCGAAGCCCTGCGCGCGCCGCGCGACCTTCTCGCCGATGCGGCCCAGGCCAAGGATGCCCAGGCGCTTGCCCGACACGCGGCTGGTCAGCGGAAACGGCCCCTGATGCCAGCGGCCGGCGCGCACGAAGCGGTCGCCGTGCGAGATGCCGCGGGCGGCATCGATCATCAGGCCGAAGGCGAGGTCGGCGACGCAGTCGTTGAGCACGTCGGGCGTGTTGCTGACCTGGATGCCGCGCGCGCGGGCCGCATCGAGCGCGATGCTGTCGTAGCCGACGCCGAAGCTGACGATCGCTGCCAGTTGCGGCAGGGCGTCGATGACCGCGGCGCTGCAGCCGTGCCGGGCCGAGGTCACGACCACGCGTGCCTGTGCGCCGTGCTCGCGCAGCCAGGCGGGCCAGTCGTCCTGCTCCCACAGCGCGGCCGCGCCGTGTTGTTGCTGCAGCGTGGCGTTCAGGTGCGGCGCGAGCGGGCCGATCTGGATCAGGTCGATGGCGGGCATGATGTCAGCTTCTTGTTGAGGGCAAGGCGGGGAAAAGACAGCAGAGTGTATCCTGCCGGACGGCGTCTTGTCCGTGCCGGCGGTCGCTGGGCACGGCCACGATGTCGTTCCCGCGAAGGCGGGAACCCAGCGTCTTCAAGCGCCACTGGGTCCCCGCGTTCGCGGGAACGACGATGTTTTTTCACCTCGCCAATCTGGAATCCGAACACCATGCCCACCGTCTACCTCGCCGGCCCCGACGTGTTTCGTCCCGATGCGATGGCCCATGGCCAGGCGCTGAAGGCACTGTGCGCGCAGCACGGCTTTACCGGCCTGTTTCCGCTGGACCACCAGCTGCCGGCCGGCCTGGCCGGGGAGGCCGCGGCGCGCTGGATCTACCAGGCCAATGCCGCGCTGATCCGCCGCGCCGACCTGGTGATGGCCAATCTGGACGACTTTCGCGGGCCGGGAGAGCCGGATTCCGGCACGGCCTTCGAGGTGGGCTTCGCGGTCGCGCTGGGCAAGCCGGTGTGGGCCTATACCGGCGATCGCGGCACCATCGTCGAGCGGGCCACGGCGGGCCATGACGCGGAAGGCAGGCCGCTCGACGCGCGCGGCTTTCATGTCGAGGACTTCGGGCTCGGCAAGAACCTGATGCTGGCCTGCTCGGTGCAGTTGGTGCAGGGCGGGCCCGCGCAGTGCCTGGAGGCGATGGCGATGGCGATGGCGGCGGCGGGCGCCGGCGCCCAGGACTGAAGGCGCGGACGTCTCAAGGCCGGCGGCTGGCCGTCGCCGGCTCGGCCTGCAGCGACGCCACGCCGGCCGCGATCTGCGTGGCGGTATCGGCCACCACCTGCCGCATCGCCGCGACCACGCCGGCGACGTCGTCGCCGCTGCCGGTGGCGGGCAGTTCCGCCTGCGTGCGGCCGGCCAGCGTGCGGCCATCGGGCAGGCGGCGCACGGTCCAGTTGACTGTCGCGCCGACGCGCGCGCCCGGCTGCGCATCGAGGCGCACCACCTCGGTGGTGATCCGGTACAGCGGCTGCACGCCGCTCAATCCCTGCTGATAGACGTCGACGGCGCCCAGCACGATCTGCAGGCGCTGCGACAGCGCATCGCGCCACTCGTCGGGCAGCGGCGCCGACCAGCGCGCCATGTCCAGCGGCGTCACCCGGCCGTCCGCGCCGCCGATGACGATCTGCTGGCGGTTCAGCCGCTCGGGCACGCGCGCCGGCGCGACCTCGATCCACAGCGGCTGGCTGGTGGAGGTGGCCGCTGCGGGCAAGGCGGCAGCGCCTGGCACCGCGGTGGCGGGCAGTGCGGCGCCCGCCTCGGCGCCATGCGCCAGCGTGTAATAGCGCGGCTCCGACGACGACGCGCAGCCGCCCAGCAGCAGCGTGCCGGCGCAGGCCGTGGCGAACATCGCGGCGCGCAGCTGGCGGGACAGGATTAGCGGGCCCTTCATCGTTGAGTCTCCGTCTTGCCGCGCAGCAGCGCTTCGGGATGGCGTTCGAGATAGTCGGTCAGCGTGCGCAGCGAGACCGCGGTGCGCGTCAGCTCCTGCAGCATGCGGCGCGTGTCCTGCTGCAGCGGCGCGTCGGACGACAGCGTGCCGTTGGCCGACTGGATCGTGCGGCGCGCATCCTGCAGCGCCGCCAGCACTTCCGGCGCGACGTCGCCCTGCAGCTGCGCGACCAGCTTGTCGGCGCTGGCCAGCGTGGTGTTCAGCTGCGCGACGGTCTTGCGCAGATCCTGGCCGATCTGGTCGAACGGCACCTTCTCGATCTTGCCGACGATGCTGCCCAGCTTGGCCTGCAGTTCGTCCAGCGCGCCCGGCATGGTCGGCAGCTCGGCGATCGCCGTATCGGGCGGCGCCTTGACCGGCTTGGCGTTGGGGAAGAAGTCGAGCGCCACGTACAGCTGACCGGTCAGCAGGTTGCCGGTGCGCAGCTGCGCGCGCAGGCCGCGCTCGATCAGCCCCAGCATCAGCTGGCGTGCGCGTTCGCGGTCGGCCAGGTCGCGCTCGCGGAAGCCCATCCGCGACGGATAGAGCTCGACCACGACCGGCAGCCGGAACGACCGGGTTTCGCGCACGTAGTCGATGCCGATCGACCGTACCTGGCCGACCACCACGCCGCGGAAGTCCACCGGCGCGCCCGGGGCGAGGCCGCGCACCGATTGCTCGAAGTTCAACACCGCCAGCGTCGGCGCGAGCTCCTCCGGCTCCTTCATCGCGTCGGCCTGGTCGCCGGCCAGCAGGAACTGCGTGTTCTCCTTGGCGGCCTCGGTCACGTACGAATTGGGCGGCGCCTGGAAGGCGACCCCGCCGAGCAGCATCGTCACCAGCGACTGCGTATTGAGCTTGAAGCCGCCTGCATCGAGCTTCAGGTCGACGCCGCTGGCATGCCAGAAGCGCGTGTCCGCGGTGACCAGTTCGTCGTAGGGCTTGTTGATGAAGACCCGCAGCGTGATGTCGCGACCGGCCGGTTCGAGCTGATAGGCGACCACCTGGCCGACCTGCACGCGCCGGTAGTAGACCGGCGAACCGATGTCGAGCGAGCCGAGGTCGGCGGCGCGCAGCACGAACTGCTTGCCTGAGGAGTCCGTCGTGACGACCGGCGGGGTTTCCAGGCCGACGAACTCGCGCTGGGTTTCCTCGGACTTGCCGGCATCGACGCCGACATAGGAGCCCGACAGCAGCGTCTCCAGTCCCGACACGCCGCTGACGGCCAGCCGCGGGCGCACCACCCAGAAGCGCGTGTCCTTGACGGCGAAGTTCTCCGCGTCCTTGGACAGGTCGATGGTCGCGACCACATGCGAGCGGTCCGGCGCCAGCCGTACCTGCTTGACCAGGCCGATATCGACGTCCTTGTAGCGCACCGGCGTCTTGCCCGGCGCCAGCCCCTCGGCGGTGCGGAAGGTCACCTGGATCTCTGGGCCGCGCTGCGACAGCGTATGGAACAGCAGCGACAGCCCGACCACGGCGGCGACGATGGGGATCAGCCAGACCACCGACGGCAGCCAGCGCGCGCGGCGCCGGCGCGCCGGCTCCCGGGGCTGCGGCGGCTGCGGCGGAGGAGGGGAGGAGGAAAGGTTGTCCGGATCGGGCATCGAAAAAAGTCCAGCGTACGTCGGTGTTCGGTATGGGTGATCGGTTCGGTGATCGGTTCGGTGTTCGGATCGGTGCCGGTATTCGGTAGCCGTCTCGGCGGCTTAGTGGTTCGCCCGTGCCGCAGCGGGGGCCGCACCGCCGGGCGCCTCTCCTTCCCCGTGGTTGTTCGCGTGACCGTCCACGTGGTCGTGCGCATCCCACAGCAGCCGCGGGTCGAACGACAGCGAGGCCAGCATGGTCAGCACCACCACCATGCCGAACGCCGCCGCGCCGGTGCCCGGGTCGACCTGCGCCAGCGCGCCCGCGCGCACAAGCGCGGCCAGCAGCGCCACCACGAAGATATCGAGCATCGACCAGCGGCCGATCAGCTCGACAAGACCGTACAGCTTCGTCTGCTGCCGCAGCCGCCAGGTCGAGCGCAGATGCACCGACAGCAGCAGGAAGGTCAGGATCATCATCTTCAGCAGCGGCACCACGATGCTGGCGATCAGCACCACGATGGCGAGCATGCGCGAGCCCGACACCCACAGATAGATGATCCCCGACAGGATCGTGTCCTCCTGCGTGCCGAGGATCGAGCGGGTGACCATGATCGGCAGCACGTTGGCCGGAATGTACAGAATGTAGGCCGCCAGCAGAAAGGCCCAAGTCCGCGACAGGCTGGCCGGCTTGCGATGGTGCAGCGTCGCGCCGCAGCGGCGGCACGGCTGGCCTTCCTGGTCGAGCGGGCTGAGCGCGTCGCAGGCATGGCAGGACAGCAGGCCCATCGACGTCGCGGTGGGCACCTCCGGCAGCGGCGTGCGCTCGTCGTCGTCGGCCAGCTCGTGCACCACGCCGGCGACCACCTCGCGCGAGCGGCGCAGCGCGCGCTGGCGCGCCGAGGGTTTGGGATCGGCTGGGTTCATCGCTGGCCGGCCTCCTGGCGCCGCTCGGCGTGGCGCCACAGGTCGCGCGGATCGTAGGTCAGCATCGTCGCCAGCACGATCACCAGCGCGCCGAACGACCACAGCGCGACGCCGGGCAGCACCTGGGCCATCGTCGACAGCTTCACCAGCGTGACCAGCACGCCCATCATGAAGACCTCGAGCATGCCCCAAGGGCGGGTCTGGCGGATGCCGCGCATGATCCGTTCGAAGCCCGGGGGGACGGTGCCGCGCATCAGCGGGACCAGCAGATAGGCCATCATCAGCATCTCGGTCAGCGGGAACACGATGGTGGTGGCGAACACCAGCAGTGCCACCAGCGTCATGTTGTCGGCATGCAGCGCCTGCACCGCGCCCCACAGCGTGGTCTGGGTGCGCACGCCCTGCAGGTCCATCTCGACGATCGGATAGGCGTTGGATACGACGAACAGGATCAGCGCGGTCAGCACCAGCGGCAGCAGCCGCCGATAGGCGCGCCGGCTCTCGTGGTACAGCTCGCCGCCGCAGCGCAGGCACTGCGCGCGCTCGCCGGGGCCGAGCACCATGCGGCGGTAGACCGCATCGCAATATTCGCAGGCCACCAGCCGGTCCAGCTCCGCGCGGTCGGGGACGGCAGGGCCCGGCGGGACCCGCTCCATCGACTTCTCAACCGGATTGCCGGACGTCATTCGAACAGATCTCCAACTGCCCGCCTCGTGGGCGGGAAACACGTCAATATATCGGAATTTGGTGGTGGGGCTTTTGAATCACTGCTTGTCCAGTGGTGGGCGGCGCGGGTTGAGCGACCGTCGTTGCCCTCTCCCCGGCCCTCTCCCGCGAGCGGGAGAGGGAGAGCACCCTCGAGCATCTCCACCGCCTGTGGTTTGCTCCCCTCTCCCGCTTGCGGGAGAGGGGCGGGGGAGAGGGCAGGCGGCATTCCCCATCCCGACAGCTTCCGGTCGCCCTCACAGCTTGTAAGTCGACAACAGGATGCTGGTCTCCGTCGCCGCGATCCCCTCGATCAGCCGGATCCGGTCCAGCGTCCGGTCGAACGCCTCCAGCGTGTCGGCGCGCAGCTCCGCGATGATGTCCCAGCGCCCGTTGGTCGTATGCACCGTCTGCACGTTCGGCTCGCCCCGCAGCGCCTGCAGCACCTTGCCGATGCGGTTGCCTTCCACCGCAATCGTCGTCAGCGCGCGGATGCGATGCGGCTCCGCCTCGGGCTTGAGCCGCACGGTATAGCCGACGATCACGCCGGCCTCCTGCAGCTTGTCGATCCGGTTCTGCACGGTCGCGCGCGACAGCCGCAGCGCCTTGGCCAGCGCGGTGGTCGGGGTGCGCGCATTGTCGCGCAGCAGCGCCAGCAACTGGCGGTCGATGTCGTCCATGGCGGCTCGCTGTTGGTGCGGAAAAAGAGGGTTGGCATAACGCTAGCCCGTGCCGGCATTCTGTCATGGTCACCGCGCTTTTTGCGCATTTTGTGCGCTATCCGCTGGCGTCCATGTGCACCACAATCCATTCCGACAACAACTGACAACAACCCGAAATGGAAGGAGCGCCGGCGTGATCACCGAACCCACCATCCTGCTCGTCGAGCCGACCCACTACGACGTGTCGTACAGCATCAATCCGTGGATGGACCCGCTGCGCTGGGCCGCCGATCCGCATGGCATGCATCGCGGCGCGCTGCGGGCCTTCGCCGAGCTCGGCGACGCGCTGCAGGCGGCCGGCTTCGCGGTCGAGGTCGTGGCCGGCGAGCCCGGCCTGCCCGACATGGTGTTCCCCGCCAATGCCGCGGTGGTGCTCGACGGCCGCGCGCTGCTGGCGCGCTTCCGCTATCCGCAGCGGCAGGGCGAGGAGGCGCCGTTCGCGCGGATCTTTGCCGGGCTGCGCGAGCGCGGCCTGCTCGACGAGGTCGCGGCGCTGGCCGACGGCTGCTACCAGGAGGGTGCGGGCGATTGCATCTGGGACGCGGTGCGCGGCCACTTCTGGGCCGGCTTCGGCCCGCGTTCGGCGCGCTGCGCGGCCGACGCGGTGAGCGCGTACTTCGGCCGCGAGGTCGTCGCGCTGGAACTGGCCACCGCGCAGAGCTACCACCTGGACGTCTGCTTCTGCCCGCTGGCCGGCGGCGAGATCCTGTACTACCCGCCGGCCTTCACCGAGGCCTCGCTGCGCGAGCTGCACGCGCGCCTGCCCGCCAGCCAGCGCATCGAGGCGAGCGCCGACGACCTGCGGCACTTCAGCGTCAATGCGGTCAATCTGCACGACCGCATCGTGATGGCGCGCACCACGCCGCGGCTGCGCGATGCGCTGGGCAAGCGCGGCTATCGCGTGCAGGAGATCGATCTCGCGCCGTTCATGCTGTCGGGCGGTGGCGCCTATTGCATGACGCTGCGGCTCGATCGCAGCAGTGGACTGCAGCAAGGGAGCGGCGTAGCCGGCGACGAAGCAGCGGGCGGGCAGGCCACGGTCGCCGCGGCCTGACGCACGCACACCGCTTCAGAGCATACCGACGAGGAGACGACGATGAAGGAAACCGCGATGACCCGCTTCCTGGACGCGACGGCAGTCGCGGCCCTGGTGCGCAGCATCGGCGTGCCGACCGCACTGCGGCAGCTGGCCGAACACGTGCGGCAGGACTTCCTGCGCTGGCAGCGCTTCGAGAAGTCCGCCCGGCTGGCCAGCCATTCGCCGGTCGGCGTGATCGAGCTGATGCCGGTCACTGATGGCGAGCAGTACGCGTTCAAATACGTCAACGGCCATCCGCGCAACGCCGCGCACGCGATGCCGACCGTGATGGCGTTCGGCGCGCTGGCCGAGGTGTCGACCGGTTTTCCGGTGCTGCTGGCCGACATGACGCTCGCCACCGCGCTGCGCACCGCGGCGACCTCGGCGGTGGCGGCCAGGGCCATGGCCCCGCACGGCACCACGACGATGGCGCTGATCGGCAATGGCGCGCAGGCCGAATTCCAGGTGCTGGCCTTCCACGCGATGCTGGGCGTGCGCGAGATCCGCGCCTACGATGTCGACCCGGCGGCGACCGCCAAGCTGCGGCGCAACCTGGCCGGCCTGACCGATAGCGGCGCGCTGCACATCCTGCCGGTGGCGTCGGTCGACGAGGCACTGGCCGGCGCGCATATCGTCTCGACCGTGACCGCCGACAAGACCCGCGCGACGATCCTGCGCGACGAGCAGATCGCGCCCGGCGTCCATATCAACGCGGTCGGCGGCGACTGCCCCGGCAAGACCGAGCTGGCCCCGGCCCTGCTGCGGCGCGCCCGCGTTGCGGTCGAGTACGAGCCGCAGTCGCGGCTCGAAGGCGAGATCCAGCAGATGCCGGCCGATTTCCCGGTCATCGAACTGTGGCGGATCTTGAGCGGCGAGGTCCCCGGCCGCACCACGGTCGAGGATGTCACGCTGTTCGATTCGGTCGGCTTCGCGCTGGAAGACTATTCGACGCTGCGCTGGCTGCATGCCGCCGCCTGTGCACGCCATGCGGGGCGCTTCGTGGAGCTGGTCGCCACGCCGGACGATACCCGCGATCTGTATGGCTGGTTGATGCGGCAGGACGAAATGCAGCGCGGCGCGCGCCGGGTAGCGGCGTGACGCCATCGTTCGTAGACGCAAACCTGTCGTCCCCGCGTACGCGGGGATCCAGCGGCGTTCAGAGACACTGGGTTCCCGCCTGCGCGGGAACGACCCAATAGAAACCGGGGGGCTACACCCACACCGCCGGATGGCGCATCAATCGCTGCACCCGCACGAAGGCCTCGACTTCGTCGTCGGTCGGTGCCTTCAGGAACACCATGATGCCCCAGCGCTGCAAGGTCTCGGCCATGCCGCGCGCGGCCTCGTCGGGCGCCACGACGGCGAACAGCACATGGCGCGCGGTGCAGAACGACTGCAGCTTTTCCAGCGGCTCCAGATCGCTCTCGCGCAGGCGCTCGACCTGGCACAGCACCAGCGTCGGGTGCGAATCGCCGGCGCCCATATAGGTGATCAGGGTCGCCTTGCCGCGCGTCAGCACGGTCCTCTCGAACGGCGACCGGTGGCTCGACATGCCGGCGCAGGATCTGGGATCGGGCTTCATCGCGGGGCTTCCTGGCAGGGAACGGGCCGGGCCGGCCGCCGTGCGGCCGCTCCGGGCATCGTGCCGCGAATCGTGGCCGCGGCGCTTTGCCCTGAGTATCCCCGTTGCGGCGGGCGCTGCTCTGTTCGCTAGCGGACAGAGGCAGCGGGGCCGGCACCGGCCCGGCAGGGCGCCGGCACGGCCCCGCTGCCTTCGCCTACAGCCCGTACTTCCTGACCTTGTCGAACAGCGTCGTCTTGGCCACGCCCAGCGCCTCGCTGGCCCGGCTCAGGTTCCCTTCATGCCGGCGCAGCGCATCGGCGATCAGCGCCCGCTCGAACTGCTCCACCGCCTGCGCCAGCGGCAACAGCGCCGGCTCATCCGTGCCCTGTTCGGGATTGCAGCCCAGTCCCAGCACATGCCGCTCGGCCAGGTTGCGCAGCTCGCGCACATTGCCCGGCCACGGATAGGCGACCAGCCGCGCCAGCTCGGCGGGGGAGGCCGGCCGCGCGTCGCGCTCGAAGCGCAGCGCCGCCTGCGCGACGAAGTGGTCGAACAGCAGCGGCACGTCCTCGCGCCGCTCGCGCAGCGGCGGCAGCTCCAGCGTGATCACGTTGAGCCGGTAGTAGAGGTCGGCGCGGAACTGGCCGGCGTCCGACAGCGCCTTCAGGTCGGCCTTGGTCGCCGCCACCACGCGCGCGTCGACCGGCACCGGCGTGTTGGAGCCGAGCCGCTCGACCACGCGCTCCTGCAGCACGCGCAGCAGCTTGATCTGCATCGACATCGGCATGCTCTCGATCTCGTCGAGGAACAGCGTGCCGCCCTCGGCGTGTTCGATCTTGCCGATGCGGCGCTTGGCCGCGCCGGTGAAGGAGCCGGCCTCGTGCCCGAAGATCTCGCTCTCGAACAGCTGCTCGGGCAGTCCGCCGCAATTGATCGGCACGAAGTTGCGCGCATGGCGGGTGCTGGCGTCGTGCAGGCAGCGCGCCACCAGTTCCTTGCCGGTGCCGGTCTCGCCGTGGATCAGCACGTTGGCGCTGGTGTCGGCGAGATCCGCGATCAGCCGGCGCAGCCGCTCCATCGCCGGCGACACGCCGATCAGCCGCGCCTCGAGCCGTTCGCGGCCCGCCAGCCGGTCGCGCAGTTCGGCGACCTCGAGCGCGAGCCGGCGCTGTTCGAGCGCGCGGCGCGCGACCTCGACCAGCCGCTCGGGGGCAAAGGGCTTTTCCAGGAAGTCGTAGGCGCCTTGCTTCATCGCCTGCACCGCCAGGCCGACGTCGCCATGGCCGGTGATCATCATCACCGGCAGCGCGGCATCGCGCGCCTTCAGCTGCGTCAGCAGCGCCATGCCGTCGATGCCGGGCAGGCGGATGTCGCTGACGACGATGCCGGGGAAGTGCGGGGCCACCGCCTGCAGCGCGGCCTCGGCGGTGCCGACGGCGCGCGTGGCGATGCCCTCGAGGCGCAGCGCCTGTTCGCAGCCGAGCCGGACGTCGGGGTCGTCCTCGACGATCAGCACCGACAGGTCATTGAGTTTGGGCGCCATCGTGCGTCTCCTTGCCGGCCATCGGCAGCACCATCGTGAAGCAGGCGCCGCCGTCGGGATGATTGCTGGCGACCAGCGTGCCGCCGTATTCGTCGAGGATGCCGGCCGACAGCGTCAGGCCAAGGCCCAGGCCCTGTCCGGCCGGCTTGGTCGTGAAGAACGGTTCGAACAGCCGCGCGAACGCTTCCTCGGACAGGCCGGGACCATTGTCGCGAATGGTGCATCGGACCATGCCTTCAGCCACCGCCGCGCGAAGTTCGAGCCGCGGCGGCTGCGGCCGTTGCGCCGGCCCGGCCGCCATCGCGTCGAGCGCGTTGCCGATCAGATTGACCAGCACCTGTTCGAGCCGGTTCGGATCGCAGGCGACCGCGAGCGTGCGGTCGACATCGCGAACGATCTCGGGCCGCACCGCCTGCACGCGCGTCTCCAGCAGGAACAGCGCGTTGTCGACCGCATCGGCCAGCAGCGCGCTGCCCTTGCCGTTGCGGCCCGGCTTGCGGGCGAACGACTTCAGCGCGCCGGTGATGCGGCCCATCTTCTCGACCAGGCCGATGATGGTGCCGAGGTTGTCCTGGGCCGTGGCCAGGTCGCCGCGCGCGAGGAATTTCTGCGTATTGCCCGACAGCGTGCGCAGCGCGGCCAGCGGCTGGTTCAGCTCGTGCGCGATGCCGGTCGACATCTGTCCGACCGCGGCCAGCTTGCCGGCCTGCAGCAGGCCGTCCTGCGCCTGGCGCAACTCGCGCTCGGTGCGGATCCGTTCGGCGATCTCGGTCTGCAGCAGATGGTTGGCGCTGGTCAGGTCGGCGGTCCGCTCGGCGACCTTGCGTTCGAGCTCGCTGTTGGCGGCCTCGAGCGCGGCGCGCGCGGCCAGCCGCTCGCTGACGATGCGCCGGCGCACGTTCCAGGCGGCGCCCAGCAGCAGCACGAAGGCGGTCAGCACGCCGCACAGCGCCGCGGTGTTCAGCGCGGCCATGCGCGCCTGCGAGGTATCGGTCAGCAGCGTCAGCTGCCATTCGGTGCCGGGCAGCATCGCGTTCTGTTCGAGCATCGACGGGCCGCGGCGCATGCGCACCAGCGCGTCGCCGTTGTTCATCGCGCGCACGCGGGTGAACTCCAGGGGCGCCAGCGGCGCGCGGTTGTACTGCAGGCTGCGGTTCAGCCGCTCGCGTTGCGCGGCGCTCAGCTCGCGGCGAGCGCGCAGTTTCCACGACGGCTCGGAAGCGAGGATCACGACGCCGTTCTCGTCGGACAGCAGCATCTGCATGTCGGCGCTCTGCCAGCGCTGCTCCAGCGGCTCGAGCCCGACCTTGACCACGGCGACGCCGCCGGGGCGCTGGCCGTTGCCGTTGCCCAATGGCGCCGACAGGTAGTAGCCCGATTCGTCGCGCGTGGTGCCGACGCCGTAGAAGCGGCCGAGCTGGCCGTCGATCGCGGCCTGGAAGTAGGGGCGGAAGCTCAGGTCCTCGTCCAGATAGCTGTCGGGGCGCTGCCAGTTGCTGGTCGCGCGCACGCGTCCCTGGCGGTCGAGCACGAACACCGCCAGCGTGCCGGCGCGCGCATTGACCGCGGCCAGGTGCGCATTGGCCGCGGCGACGCGGGCCGGATCGTCGGGGCGGGCCAGCAGCGCGCTGATTTCGTCGTCCAGCGACAGCAGGCTCGGCACGAAGTCGTAGCGCGCCAGTTCGCTCGACAGCGCCTGGCCGTACAGCCGCAGCTGCACCTGGCCGCGCTCGGCCTGGCGGGCCAGCGCGGCGTCGAACGTATAGCGGTAGCCCAGCCAGCCGGCCAGGCCGACCAGCCCTGCCAGCGCCAGCAGCGCAAGCAGCTGCGCGGCGGCCGCCATGCCGCGCTGGCGGCGGGGCGGGCGAGGGTGCGGAGATCGGGCCGGTCGGGAAGGGGCGGAAGGGGACGAAGACGACACGGCGGAGGACTGGCGATTCGGCATTGCGGTTGTCTGCATGCGCTTCCTTTTATCACACCCGGTGAGCCAGCTCGGGAATGCCATCGCCAAAGAAAAAGGCCCGGCCGCCGGATTGGCGGTCGGGCCCCTGGCACGCCCCGTGGAGCAGGCAGGGAGGCTACTTGCTCGCGAGGACCTGGACGGGTGCCAGGTCGGTAGCGCCGTCATCAGCGGTGTCGTCCGCTTCTTCCGGCACCGGCGCGCCGATCGCGCCTTCGCTTTTGGCGACGACGGTCGTGGCAATGGCGTTACCGAGCACGTTGGTGACGGTACGGCCCATATCGAGGACATGGTCGATGCCCAGCACCAGCAGGATGCCGGCCTCCGGCAGGCCGAACATCGGCAGCACGGCGGCGACCACCACCAGCGAGGCGCGCGGCACGCCGGCGATGCCCTTGCTGGTGACCAGCAGCACCAGCAGCATCGTGATCTGCTGGGTCAGCGTCAGCTCGATGCCGTAGACCTGCGCGACGAACAGCGCCGCGAACGAGGTGTACATGATCGAGCCGTCGAGGTTGAACGAGTAGCCGAGCGGCAGCACGAAATTGGTGATGCGCTCCTTGACGCCGAAGCGGGTCAGCTGGTCGATCACCTTCGGATAGGCCGACTCGCTGCTGGCGGTGGCGAAGCCGATCATCAGCGGCGCGCGCAGCGTCTTCAGCAGGCGGAACACGTCGCGGCCGAGGAACAGATAGCCGCCGAAGATCAGCGCGACCCACAGCAGCGCCAGCGCCAGATACAGGCTGCCCAGCAGCTTGGCGTAGACCGTCAGCACGCCCAGGCCTTCGGCGGTGATCACCGCGGCGATGGCGCCGAACACGCCGACCGGGGCGAACGCCATCACATAGTTGGTGACCTTCAGCATCACCTTGGCCAGGCCCTCGATCGCCGCCAGCAGCGGCTTGCCGGGACCGTCCTTGACGGCGCCCAGCGCGAAGCCGAAGAACAGCGAGAACACCACGATCTGCAGGATCTCGTTGCTCGCCATCGCCTCGGCGATGCTCTTCGGGAACATGTGGGTGACGAAGTCGCGCAGGTTCAGCGCGCCGGTCTTCAGGTTCGAGGTGGCGTCGGCGGGCGGCAGCGGCAGGTTCATGCCATGGCCCGGCGTCAGCAGGTTGGCCATCACCAGGCCGAGCAGCAGCGAGGTCACCGAGGCGACCACGAACCAGCCCATCGCCTTCATGCCGATCCGGCCCACCGCCTTGCCGTCTCCCATGCTGGCGATGCCGCTGACCAGCGTGGCGAACACCAGCGGGCCGATGATCATCTTGATCATCCGCAGGAACACGTCGGTCAGGATCGACAGATGGCCGGCGATCGATTTGGCCGCGGCGGCGTCGGGCGCCAGGTGGTGCGCGGCGGTGCCGGCCAGCAGGCCGAGCAGCATGGCGAACAGGATCAGGGTAGGCAGTCGGTTCAGTTTCATCGTGATTCAAACCTGAGGCGTCCGGCACGGGGCCGGACAGCTTGGGAAACGAAAGACGCGCAAGGCGGCGCACCGCCCCGCACAGGTCGACGGACGCCGAGGCGCCCGCGCGGCGACGCGCGCCCGCTTCAGGGCTGCGGGCGCGGACGCGGTCGGGAACGCTGTGTGGGCCAGGCAGGCGGGGTGGGGGCAGCCATGTCGTTTCCTCCATCGTTCTGGCGCAGCCGGGGGCGGCGGCGCTATAGATGGGGGCCCTAGTTCGCACGAGGCGTGCCAGCTTGCGAAGGCGGAAGGTGCCGTGCAAGTGCTTGAAACGAAAGGAAAAAGTTTGGTGGCTCGGCGGCGGCGTTCGGATTTCCGGGTGCGCGTGCCGTCGGCGTGTTCGGATTTCCGAACGGCGCGTCAGCCGATCCCGATGGTCACGGGGCCGAGGACATGCCGGCGTCGCCGCCTGCGCGCCGCCACGCGCCGCCGGCGGGTCTGAGCGCGCGTGCCCGTTCCAGCAGCCGATCGAGCGCCCGCGTCGCCAACCGCAGCGGCCACGGCACCTCGCGCCGGCAGAAGGCGATCTTGCGCACGTGGCCGTCGACCTCCCACAGCCAGGTCGTATGCGCCGGGAAATGCCCGACGTCGCCGGCGCGCAGCGTGCGGACCTGTCCGCCGGGGCTGGTCACGCGCACCTCGCCGTCGAGGATCAGCACGGTCTCCTCGACGCTGAAGCGCCAGGCGAAGGCCCCGGCGCTGCACTCCCACAGATGCGTGGACGCCAGTCCGTCGCGCGCCGTCGCATGCGTCGCGGCGCGCGCGTGCGGCTGGCCGGCGCGCACCCAGTCCGGTTCGATCGGGCAGTCCTCCAGCGTCATCGCGTCGACGCGGCTGAACACGCCTTCGGTGCGCGCGTCGTGCGCGGGGGCGGACCTGCGTGGCGGCATGGCGCGGTCTCCTGTCTGTTGCGGTAGCGCGAAAGCGTCCGGGACGGGCGTTGGCCCAGCGTAGCGAGGCCGCATACCCGGTCTCTGTGCGTTCACGCACGATGCCATCCCGCCTTTGCGGACCAAGATCGAGCCGAGGTTCTTCCGATTCGCTTGCCCGGAAACTAAAGAAGCACGCATTCCGCGTGACTTTTGCAGTTGCACACGTCGTACATTCCCGCCATCCCGAGTTCGATAGTGCGCCGCACCATGCGGTGCGTCGGTCTTGTGTCTGCAGTGTATTTGCGACGTGTCGCCCGCCGACGCCGGCGACCGTTGCGGGGAAGACCATCATGCCTCCAACCGGTTTTGCATCCTCCTTTGCGGGTTCACCGCTGACGACGCCCTGGCGGCAGGGCCCGCTGCCGCCGTCCCCGCCAGTCGGCAAGGTCGGCGCCGACGCCGCGGTGCTCGGCGGTGTGGTGTGCCGCATCACCGCGCACAAGGCCAAGCGGCCGTTTTCCCGGCTCGGCAAACTCGAGGCCGCGCTCTATGTGTGCTGGGACGCCGTGGCGGTCGCGTTGACCTCGGCGCGCGCCGCGCAACTGCCCGCGATGCTGCGCGACGGCGTGCCCCCCGGTTTCTTCGCCACGCTGAGCTTCAAGATCGGCGCCGCAATGCCGTTGCTGGCGGCGGTGGAGATCGCCGTGGCGTTTGGACGATTCCGCGGGGCGGTCGCCAAGCGCGGGCGCCTGGACGCGCGCCTGCGAGACAGCGCGGCCGATCACCAGCTGTGCGAAGCGGCGTTGCGCCGGCGGCTGGCATCGCGCAGCGAGGCGGCGCCGCCGGCCGAGCGCGCGATGCGGCGGCAGCAGCGGCAGGCACTGCGCGACGACGGCTACCTCGACGCCTTCCTCGCGCATCGTCAGACGCGGGCCGAGCGGGGCGACTGCGGCGGCAAACTGTTCCACAGCGGCCTGACCATGGCGCGCGACGGCATCGTGCAGAGCGGCGCGGCGGGGTTCTCCGCGATCCAGGTGCTCGGCCACCTGTTTCCGTTGATCGCGACCGCCTTGCCCTGGACGGGTATCGCGGGATGCGCGGCGTCGATGGCCATGTCGGCGGCGCATGTCGTCACCGGGGTCTTGCAGCTGCGCGACAGCGGCAAGCAGCGCGCGGCGTTGCATCGGCGGCGCGAGCTGCTGCGGCGTTCCCCGCTCGCGGCCGCGCTGGCCGGCCTCGAGCGCAACGGCGCGGCGGCCACCGTCTGCAAGGCGCAGCCGCTGTCGGCGCGGCAGCAGGCCATCGTCGGCGAGGCGGACCCCGGGCAGCTACGCCAGACGGCGGCGTTCTATCGCACCGCGATGCAGTACTGCGACGGCAGGCTCGGCGAGGCCATCGACAACGCCAACCGGGAGGGCCGCAACGCGAAGTTTCGGATCGCTTACGGCGCCGGCACGCTGGCGGTCAACGGCACGGTGCTCGGCCTGACGGTGGCCGCGCTGACCACGTTGACCGCGGCCACGGCCGGTATGGGACTGGCGGTGGCCGGCGCGGCCCTGGGCATGTGTTGGCTCGGCTTCGCGGTGTACAAGATGTATCGCTGGTACAAGTGCCGGCGGGCGTTGCAGGCCGCCGCGCGGACGGCCCGGCGGACGCTGCGGCCCGCCGGCGGCAACGACGCCGCCACCGCCAAGGCGATCGGCACCGCCTGCGCGCAACTCGATGCCGGCAACGCCAACACGCATCGTCATCTGATCGCGACGCGCGTGATCCAGCATCTGCAGGCGCGCGGTTCCGCGCAGGCGCTGGCCGAACGCAGCATGGCGCGCGCGCTGATGCGCACGCTCGGTGCCGATGCCGAAGTGGTGGCCGCGATCGAGGCCGCGCAGACGCCCGAGCAATGCCGGCTGGCGTTGAAGCTGGTGCAGCGCCATCTCGACGGGCGCTGCATCGATCCGGCGCGCGCGCAGCAGGCAGCGCCGATGCGCGAAGCCGATGGCGCGTCGACGTCGCCGGAGGCGGCGCGGTACGAGGCAAATCATGATGCAGATCACGACGCAAATCGCGATGCCCAGGAAGACGACGCCCGCACGCCGCTGTTGCGGCGGATGGCCGACAGCGCCGGTGCCGGTCTTGCTGCCAGCCACGGTTGAACCGCCGGGTAGCGGCGGCGCGCTGGCGCTACCTTGACGGCTGCGCGGTCCCGCCTGGCAGGCCCCTCGCGCAGCGCGCCAGGTAGTCTTCCAGCGGCATCGGCCGCCCGATCGCATAGCCCTGCGCATAGTCGACGCCGATCTCGCGCAGCACGTCCAGCGTCGCTTCGTCCTCGACCGATTCGGCCACGGTCAGGATGCCGAGCCGGTGGCCGATGTCGTTGATCGAGCTGACGATCTCGCGATCGACGGCGCTGCTGGCCAGATGCCGGATGAAGCTGCCGTCGATCTTCAGGTAGTCCACCGGGAACTGCTTCAGATAGGCGAACGACGACAGGCCGGCGCCGAAGTCGTCCAGCGCCATCGTGCAGCCGGCCTTGCGCATGTCGGCGACCAGCCGGTTGGCCGCGGCCATGTTGTTGATCAGCGCGGTCTCGGTGATCTCCAGCCGGATGCGGCTGGCCGGCAGCACCGAGTTCGACAGCTCGGCATGCAGGAGCGGCAGCAGGAAGGGCTCGCCCAGCGAATTGGCCGACAGGTTGATCGACACCGACAGCCCGGGTACCGCCAGCAGCCGCGCGCCGAAATCGCGCAGCACATGCTGGATGACCCAGCGGTCCACATGGCCCATCAGGTCATAGCGCTCGGCCGCCGGAATGAAGGCGCCGGGCATCACCAGGCTGCCCTGCTCGTCGACCATGCGCACCAGGATTTCGATATGGGATGCGGGCGCCGATGCCGGCGATGCAGGCGCCGATGCAGGCGACGAGGCTGGCGACGCCGGTCCGGACCCCGGCGCCAGCGCGCGGATCTCCTGCGCGAACAGCCGGAAGCGGTTGGCCTCCAGCGCCGAATGGATGCCCGCGGCGACCTGCAGCTCGCGATGGTGGCGGCGCGCGTCGCTCTCGTCGCGGCGATAGACCGACACGCGGTTGCGGCCGGCGGCCTTGGCGGCGTAGCACGCCACGTCGGCACGGCTCATCAGCTCGCCCAGCGGCGGCGCCTCGCGATCGATCGCGGTGATGCCGACGCTGGCGCCGACATCGTAGACCCGGCCTTCCCACGGGAAGCGCCGCGCGCGGATCGCGTCGATGACCTTCAGGCAGACGCGCTCGCCCTGGTCCACCGAGCAGTTGCGCAGCAGCAGCGCGAACTCGTCGCCGCCCAGGCGGGCCAGCAAGTCGTCCGGCCGCACCTGGCTGCGGATCACGTGGCCCAGCTCGCGCAGCAGCACGTCGCCGGCGGCATGGCCCGCCGTATCGTTGACGATCTTGAAGCGGTCCAGATCGATGAAGCACAGTGCATGGTGCTGGTCGAACTCGCGCGCCGACTCGCAGGCCTCGCGCAGGCGCTGCTCGAACCAGATGCGGTTGGGCAGCCCGGTCAGCGCGTCGTGCATCGCCGAATGCGCGAGCTTGCGCTGCAGCGCGCGGGCCGCCGTGATGTCCTGGAACACCAGCACCGCGCCGATCACGTCGCCGCGCGGCGTCAGCACCGGCGCGGCGGAGTCCTGCACGTCGTGGCGCTCGCCATGGCGGCTGATCAGCACCGCGCCATCCTCGAGATAGACCGGCCGCAGCGTCTGCAGGCACTTGGCGACCGGGCAGGCGATCGGCTGGCCGCTGGTTTCGTCGACCACGTGGAACACCGTGGCCAGCGGCCGGCCGTCGGCCTCGGCCATGGTCCAGCCGGTCAGCTGCTCGGCGATCGGATTGATGAAGGTGATGCGCAGCGACGCATCGGTGCAGATCACCGCATCGCCGATCGATCGCAGCGTGATATGCAGGCGCTCCTTCTCCTCGAACAGCGCCTCGGTCAGCCGATGGTGCTCGGTGATGTCCCAGTTGGTGCCTACCATCGACAGCGCGGTGCCGTCGTCGGCGCGCGACACCACCGCCATCGCGCGGATATGCCGCACCTCGCCGTCGGGCCGCAGGATCCGGTACTCGGTATCGAAGGGCTGCGCGCCCTTGACCGCCTGGCGCATCTCGTGCCGGGCGCGTACCACGTCGTCGGGATGCACCAGCGCGATCCAGCCGTCGAGGTCCGGTGCGCCGTCGGCGGCCGCGGTGCCGTGCAGCGCGTGCATGCGGCGGTCCCACGACAGCGTGCCGGCGGCGATGTCCCATTCCCAGATGCCGACCCGGCCGGCCTCGACCGCCAGTTCGGTGCGCCGCGACAGCGCCTCGAGCCGCTGCTGCGCGAGCTTGTGTTCGTGGATGTCCTCGACCTGCGCGATGAAATGCAGCGGCGCGCCCGTGGCCTCGTCGCGCACCAGCGATACCGCCAGCAGCGCCCAGATGAAGTTGCCGTCCTTGCGCCGGTAGCGCTTTTCCATCCGGTAGCTGTCGATGTCGCCGGCAACCAGCCGTTCGAGCTGCGCCAGATCGGCGGCCAGGTCGTCCGGATGCGTGATGTCCTGGAACGGAATGCGGCTGAGCTCGGTCGCGCTGTAGCCGAACAGCTCGCAGATTGCGCGGTTGACCTGCTGCCAGCGGCCATCGACGCTGACCAGCGCCATGCCGATCGCCGAATGGTGCATCGCCTGGCGGAAGCGCCGTTCGCTGCCGCGCAACTCGCTGCGGTCGCGGCGATTCTGTTCGCTCAGATAGGCGATGCAGACCGGGAACACCAGGATCAGGCTGGTCGACAGCTTCATCGCGTGGGTCAGGAACTGCGGCGCGTCGACCAGCCCGGCCTGTGCCGCGGCCAGTCCGAGCATCACCGTGACCAGCATCGACAGCAGCGTCAGCAATGCGGTGGCGAACGGGTTGGTAAACAGCGCGGCGACCACCAGCGGCAGCGACAGCACGCCGAACGGATCGTGGGTTTGCACCACCGCCACGCCGCCGACGGTCGCGGTCAGCAGCAGCAGCCCGGCCACCCGCGGCAGCCGCGTGCGGGGGAAGGTGTCGCGCAGCCGCTCGCGCGAGTAGGTCACCGACAGCGGCACCAGCATCAGCATGCCCATCGCGTCGGCGCTCCACCAGGTCGACCAGATGTCGCCGATGGGCCGGCCATAGGCGAGCGAAATTGCAGCGGAGCCGATGGTGGCGCCGATCACCGGGGCCAGCGTGCACGTCGCGCCCAGCATCAGCGCGAAGCGGGCCAGCGGCACCGCGCTGGCGCGGCCGATGCCGCCGCTGATGCTGGGCGCCAGCCACGCGACGAACAGGATCTCGGCGATGTTCGAGGCGCCCAGCACCAGCGCGAGCCACCACGGGTCGCCGAACATCGCGTTGGCGGCAATGCCCGCCACCAGCATGCCGGCCAGCATCCAGGCACGCTCGCGCGGCGGCTGGTGCAGCGTCACGCCGGCACCGAAGGCGGTGGCCAGCCAGACGATGGCGGCGTTGCCCGGATAGCGCGTCAGCGCGATGCCGGCGACGGCCAGCAGGAAGAACAGCGCGGACACAAGCGAGACGCGTTGCCAGCGGGGCAGGGCGGGCAGGGGCGGTTCCGGATCGGACGTCATGGGAACGTGGGTGGGCGCATGGCGTGGTGCCGGCGGCGGGCGGACAAGGTGCGGGGCCAGGGGTGTCCCCCCCCATGCGGCGCGGTGCCGGGCAAAAGGGGACCATGCCGGACGCGGGTCCGGCAGCATCGGGCGACTATAGCGCCGGGCCGATGCCGGCCATGCGCCGATCAGGCGCAAAGTCGGGGCGCATTTGGGGGTGGCGTTGGGCGGCGTTTTGAGGTAGGCGGGCCCGGTAGTGCGGCGAGTGGGGGATTGGGGCAGGGATTGGGGCGGGGATTGCGGCGGGGATTGCGGCGGCGATTGCGGCGGGGATTGGGGTGGCGTTTGGCGTGGGGATTGGTGCGGCGTTTGGGCGGAGATTGGCGCGGCGATTACCTCGCAGGTCATCGCATTGCGCACGGCCGGCGACGATGATGAAGCCATCGCAACCGCTTCCTCCTTTTCTTCCCTTCGCCTTTCCCCTGACCCCTACGGAGATCGACCATGCAAACCGTCCAACCGACCCGCCTGCTGCGCCATGTCCTTCTCGCCGACGCCATCGTCAGCGGCCTGATGGGCCTGCTGATGGTGTTCGACGCCAACGTGCTGTCGAACTGGTTCGCGATTCCGGCGTCGTGGCTGCGCTATGCCGGCCTGGTGCTGCTGCCCTATGCCGCGATCGTCGGCCTGCTGGCGACCCGCAACCCGATGCCGCGCGCGCTGGTGCTGGCCGTGATCGTCTGCAACGCGCTGTGGGCGATCGACTGCATGCTGCTGCTGGTCACCGGCTGGCTGTCGCCGACCTGGCTGGGCAGCGCCTTCGTGCTGCTGCAGGCCTGGGGCGTGGCGGTGTTTGCCTGCCTGCAGTGGGTCGGCCTGCGCCGCGCGCAGGGCCAGCGCAGCGCGATGGCCTGAGCGACGAAGCTTGGCTCGCACCGGCCTCGAACAACGCCCGCGCATGCGGGCGGCTTTCCTTGTTCAGCGATCCGTGAAGTCACTGGGTCCCCGCGTTCGCGGGGACGACGGTATCGCGGTCACGTCGTCCCCGCGCAGGCGGGGACCCAGCGTCTTTCTCCCCGGCAGAGGCCCAATCTGACACGAAGCTGTCAGCAGCCTTGCACCGCGCTGACAGCGCCGATTTCGGTCCCAACAAACGCGAAACTTTGCACTATGCTTGCGTGGTTTTCGCGCGCCCGGCATTCCGCCCCTTCTCTGCCTCTTTCTCTGCCCCCTTTCGCGGCGCGCGTTGCTGGCGGTCCCAAAAAGGGGCGGCACGACAAGGAACGATCCCCATGACGACGCTGGAAATCAACGGCAAGCCGATGCAGGTCGACGCCGACCCGAGCACGCCGCTGCTGTGGGCGCTGCGCGATCAGCTGCGGATGACCGGCACCAAGTTCGGCTGCGGCATCGCGGCCTGCGGCGCCTGCACGGTACACATGAACGGCCAGCCGATCCGCGCGTGCGTGACGCCGATCTCCGCGCTGCAGGGCGCGCGTATCACGACGATCGAAGGCGCCGGCACCGACAAGGTCGGCCGGGCGGTGCTCGAAGCCTGGGTCAGGAACGACGTATCGCAGTGCGGCTATTGCCAGAACGGGCAGGTGATGAGCGCGATCGGGCTGCTGCGCAACAAGCGCAAGCCGACCGATGCCGATATCGATCAGGCGATGGCCGGCAACCTGTGCCGCTGCGGCACCTATCAACGCATCCGCGCCGCCATCAAGGACGCGGCGCGCACGCTGGGCTGATCCGGGGCCGGGAGACATCATGCAAATGCAACGACTTGGAGCGCGGATAGCCGCGCTGTCCGGCGCCGCCGCCTCGGGCTCGCACGATGCGCCGGCAGCCGGCATCGACCGGCGCACCTTCCTGAAGCTGGGCGGCATCGCGGGCGGCGGACTGGCGCTGGGCATCGCGCCGCTGGCAGCGGTCCATGCCGATGAAGCGGCCGTGCCCGCGGCCAAGGGCCCGGCCGCGGCGCCACAGGCCTTCATCGTGATCGCGCCCGATAACACCGTGACGATCGCGGTCAACCGGCTCGAATTCGGCCAGGGCGTGCATACCGCGCTGCCGATGATGCTGGCCGAGGAGCTCGACGCCGACTGGCGCAACGTGCGCGCGGTGCTGGCGCCGGCCGGCGATCCGTACAAGGACCCGGCGATGGGCATCCAGATGACCGGCGGCTCGACCGCGGTCAAGCACTCGTACCAGCAGTATCGCGAGCTCGGTGCCCGTGCTCGCGCGATGCTGATCGCCGCGGCCGCGCAGCGGTGGGCGGTCGAGCCGTCGGCGTGCACCGCCGCGAACGGCGTGGTGACGGCCGGCAACCGCCGCGCGACCTATGGCGAGCTCGCGCAGGCCGCGATGGAGATGCCGGTGCCGCAGCAGGTCACGCTCAAGGATCCGTCGCGCTTCACGCTGATCGGCAAGCCGACGCCGCGGCTGGATACGCGCGGCAAGCTCGACGGCGCGGTCGGTTTCGGCATCGATACGCAGCTCGACGACCTGAGGGTCGCCGTGGTCGCGCGGCCCCCGCGCTTCGGCGGCAAGGTGCGCCGCTTCAATGCCGAGGCGGCGCGGGCGATCCAGGGCGTCATTGAAGTGCTGGAGGTGCCCACCGACGGCGGCGGCACCGGCGTCGCCGTGGTCGCCAATGGCTATTGGCCGGCCAAGCAGGGGCGCGATGCGTTGCAGGCCGAATGGGACGACAGCGGCTCGACGGTGTCGAGCGCGGCGCTGTTCGAGGAGTACGCGAAGCTGGCGCGCCAGCCCGGTAGAACGCCGCGCGCCGACGCCTTCGACCTGGCCGGGGCCGCGCGCACCGTCGAGGCCGAGTACCGCTTCCCCTATCTGGCGCACGCGCCGATGGAGCCGCTGAACTGCACGATGCAGGCCGAGGTGGCCGGCGGCAAGCCGACCCGCGTCAAGGTCTGGGCCGGCACGCAGTTCCAGACCGTCGACCACGGCGCGCTGGCCAAGGCCTTTGGCCTGCCACCCGAGCAGGTCTCGATCGTGACGATGATGGCCGGCGGCGGTTTTGGCCGGCGCGCGGTGCCGACCGCGGACTATCTGGTGGAGGCCGCGCAGTTGATGCGCGCCTGGGTCGCCAAGGGTCATCGAGAGCCGGTCAAGGTCATCTGGAGCCGCGAGGACGATATCCGCGGTGGCTACTACCGGCCGCTGCATCTGCACCATGCGCGCATCGGCATCGATGCGCAGGGCAGGGTGCTGGGCTGGGAGCACGCGATCGTCGGCCAGTCGCTGACGATGGGGTCGCCGTTCGAGGCCTTCCTGGTCAAGGACGGCGTCGACCACACGATGACCGAGGGCATCGTCGACCATGACTATGGTTTCCCGCTGCGGCTGTCGGTCCATCACCCGAAGGTGCAGGTGCCGGTGCTGTGGTGGCGCTCGGTCGGCCATACGCACACCGCCTTCGTCAAGGAGACGCTGATCGACGAACTGGCGACGGTGGCGAAACAGGACCCGGTCGCCTACCGGCTCGCACGGCTCGATCCGGTCAAGGGTGCGCGGCAACGCGCGGCGCTGCAGCTGGCGGTGGACAAGTCCGGCTACGGCAAGCGCAGGTTGCCGGCGGGACGCGCCTGGGGCGTCGCGGTGCACCAGTCCTTCGATTCGGCGGTGGCCTATGTGGTCGAGGTCTCGCTGCAGAACGGGCAACCGCACGTGCATCGCGTGACCGCCGGCGTGCATGCCAACCGCGTGATCAATCCACTGTCGGCGCGCGCGCAGATCGAGGGCGGCTGCGTGTTCGGGCTGGCGATGATCCGGCCGGGCTTTGCGATCGAGATCGACAATGGCGCGGTCAGGAACAGCAACTTCGGCGACTTCCCGCCGGTGCGCATCAATGATGCGCCGCCGGTCGAGGTGCACTTCGTGCCGTCCGACGATCCGCCTACCGGACTGGGCGAGCCCGGCGTGCCGGTGATCGCGCCGGCGGTCGCCAACGCGGTGTTCAAGCTGACCGGCAAGCGCCAGCGGCAGTTGCCGTTCGTGATGGCGTAGAGGGTGACGTTGGCGTTGGCTGTCGCGGCATCGCGGGTTGTCGTCCCCGCGCATGCGGGGACCCAGTGGCTTTGAAAGACGCTGGGTTCCCGCCTGCGCGGGAACGACATGATGGCGCTCGGGACGCCGTAGGTGCGTGGATTACAGCGCCAGGTAATGCGCCATCAGTCGCGGCATCGACATCAGCCGCACCGTTTCCGCGCCGTCCGTGCCTGGCAGGGCGACGCGAATCAGGCCGGACTGGTCAGCCGACAGTGCGCCCTGGCGTGCGACCGGGGTGTGCCGCGTCAGCGAGACCGAGCCCGACACCGCGCGCTGCCCAGCGGCCGCATCTTCGATCACCAGCGGCTGCGGCGTATCGATCTCGACGGCCATGCTCATGCCGCGCAGCTTCAGCGCCGCCCTGCCGCTGCCTGTGACCGAACCCGAACCGAAGTCGCTGCTGGCATCGAGCCGCACCTGCATGCCCTGCGTCATCGCAGTGGCGCCGCCGGGCGGCGTCATCATGAAGTACTGGCTGTCGATGCGCACCAGCGGCGTGGTGCCCGCCAGCAGCGGCCCGCTCGCGCTGAGCGGATCGCCGAAGGCCAGCCAGTCGGTCCACATGCCGGCCGCCTGCAGCAGCGGCTGCGCGTCGGTCGCCTTGGTCGGGTCCGGCCGCGACAGCGCGATGTCGAACTGCACCTGACCGCTGGCGCCGAAGACGCCGGGCTCTCCGGCGAAATAGGTCACCGTCATCCGGCCCGAGCGCGCCAGCACCAGGCCGGACAGCGGTTCGCGCGTCAGGCACTGGCGATAGTCCAGCGTGAAGATGTCGCCGTGGTCGAGCACGCCATTGGGCGTGGCGTCCTCGTAGGCGATCGTGACCTCGCCCTGCGTGCGCTCGCCGGCGGCACAGGCATAGGTCACCGAGCCCCTGGTCCGCGCCTCGTCGAGCCGCGCCGGCGTTTCGGCGCGCAGCAGCAGCGGCAGCGCGGCGGCGCGCATCGTCGCGGTCAGGTCTTCGCTGTCGACCGGCGCCTGGCTGGCGCTTTCCCGGGCGCGCGCTGTCGGATCCGGAGGACTGGTCATATGGGCCTGCATCAGCACCGTGGCGCGGTCGGCGACCGCGCGAATGTCCATCGCGCCTTGCGCGGCAAGCAGATCAATGCCCTGGGCGACGGCTTGCGCGACATAGGCCTGGGTCCAGTCGCTGATTCCCGCCGCCGTGCGGGACGCCTGGCTTTCCCGAATGGCCCTGGCGGCCCAGACCGCGAAGTTCTCGAAGCTGTTGGCGGACATCGGCGACAGGCCGGGGGCGGCCGCGTACTGCCGCTCGCGCAGCGCATGCAGCGTGGCGGCGACGACGCCGCGGGTGTCGGACGGCAGCGCCGAATTGCCCGACAGCGGTTGCGAGATCGGCGTGGGAACGACGCGCGCATAGTCGGCCGGCAGCAGCAGCGCCTTGGCGATCTCCGCCTCGAGTTCCTGCTTCAGCTGGTCGATCGCGGCCGTCATTTCCTGCTTGAGCCGCGCGGCCTCGGCCTCGTTCGCGGTCTGGATCGCTTCCTGGTTGGCGCGCAGCGAGCCGACCACCGGCGACGGCAGGTGCAGCAACAGCTCGTCGAGCATGCTGACCGGCTTGGTGCCCTCGACCTTGCAGATGTCGGGGACCAGCGCGCGAACCTTGTCGGCGGTGCTCAGCGCCTGCTGCTTTCCGGTGGCCTCGTCGAAGAAGACCGCGGAGGGGCCGCCGCTGACCGTGATCAGCCCCGGGCCGCAATTGGCGGCGGGGATCGTCAGCGTGATCTGGCCGACGTCGCCGATCGTGCCCGAGGCGATGACGCCCTTGCCGTCCAGTCCACCCACCGTGACCAGGCCATGCAACACCGTACCCAGATGCGGCTGTACCGTCAGCGAGTAGGTGGCGGGCGCCGTCGGCGTGCCGTTGTTGCCGCCGGTGTTGCCGCCGGTGTTGCCATTACCGGCCTGGCCGCCGCCACCGTCATCGCCGCCGCCGCAAGCCGCCAGCGTGCCGGCGACGACGGCCGCCAGCGCCCGCAGCGCGATGCGCGCTGTCCTGCCTCGATTCATTTCCCTTCTCCCGTCCAAGGTATCGGTGCGCGCCCGTCGGGGGCGACGGCCCGATGCCGACCCGTTGTTGAGTGTGGTTGTGTGTGGCTCTGTATGGATCTGCGTCCCCGGTGCGCCGCCATTTCGCGCCGCGCACCGGCGGCGCGTAGGCTAGCACAACGGTTGCGTGTGTCATCCCCCGAACGCGGCTTGCCATTGCAGGATGTGGCGCCTAATGTACGGACATGGACCCCAAGCAGGAAGCCACCTTGAGCTATGCCTTGCTGGCCGATCCGGCGCGCGCCGACATCTGCCGCGCGCTGCTGGAGGCCGGCGATGTCTGCGTGCCGGCCGCGGACCTGGCCGCCGCCGCGGGCCTGACCTTGCGCCGCGCGGGGCGGATCTTCCAGGAACTGCTGCAGGCCGACATCGTGGCGCTGACCGTGCAGGACCGGCAGGTCTGCTACAGCCTGAAGGCACGCCGCGAGATACGGCAGGCCCTTGGCTATATCGAGGACTCGGGGCTGTTGTCCTAGCGTCCTGACGCTTGTCGAAGCCCCGCACCGCCAGCTTCTCCCTTCTCTCCCTTCCCAGCCTTCTTCGCTTCCGCCGGGCACTCTTTTCGCTTCCCGGGCCGTCACGCCGACCGCTTGTCGGAAAAAATTACCGCGGCCGCGCAGGATTTGCGCATCGTGGCGCTGGCGGCGCCGCGCCCATATCGGTTCGCCATCGGACGACACCATGGACGACACCGTGGACGACACCGCGGATGCCGCCAGACGGGCATGGAAGCTGCATCGACAGGCGGATGACAACCGTCTTCGCCCGCGAGCCCATGAATGTGAATGTCCGTGCCACCGCACCGGCCGGCGCCATGCCCGGCCCTCCGCCCGATCCCTCGCAGACTGTCGAAGCAACGCGCGACACCTCGGTCTGGTGGAAGAGCGCCGTGGTCTACCAGATCTACCCGCGCTCCTTCGCGGATGCCAATGGCGACGGCGTCGGCGACCTGGCCGGCATCATCGAGCGGCTCGATCACGTGCGCGCATTGGGCGCCGACACGATCTGGATTTCGCCGATCTATCGCTCGCCGATGGCCGATGCGGGCTATGACATCAGCGACTACTGCGACGTCGATCCGGTGTTCGGCTCGCTGGCCGATGCCGACCGCCTGATCGGCGAGGCCCATGCGCGCGGCTTGCGCGTGCTGCTCGACTTCGTGCCGAACCACACGTCGGATCAGCATCCGTGGTTCATCGAATCGCGCTCGTCGCGCGACAACCCCAAGCGCGACTGGTACATCTGGCGCGACCAGCCGAACGACTGGCGCGCGGCGCTCGGCGCCGGCAGCGCATGGACATGGGACGAGGCTACCGGCCAGTACTATCTGCATCTGTTCCTGCCGCAGCAGCCCGACCTGAACTGGCGCAATCCGCAGGTCGTGCAGGCGATGCACGGCGTGCTGCGCTTCTGGCTCGACCGCGGCGTCGACGGCTTTCGCATCGACGTCGCCCATTGCACCGGCAAGGACCCGACCTTCGCCGATCATCCGCGCTGCCTGGCCGGCGAGCCGCTGGCCGACTTCAACGACGATCCCTACAGCCACGAGGTGCTGCGCGGCATCCGCAAGCTGGTCGACAGCTATCCCGGCGACCGCGTGCTGGTCGGCGAGGTCAATATCCGCTCGACCGCCACCGTGGTGCAGTACTACGGCGCCGGCGACGAGTTGCACATGTCGTTCAACTTCCCGCCGCTCGATGCGCCGTGGGACCCGGTGGTGTTCCGCACCTGCATCCGCGAGGTCGATGCGCTGCTGCAGCCAGCGGAGGCCTGGCCGACCTGGGTGCTGTCGAACCACGACAACGAGCGCCATCGCACCCGCTACGGCGGCTCGATGCGCCGCGCCCGCGCCGCGGCGGTGATGCTGCTGACGCTGCGCGGCACGCCGTTCATCTTCCAGGGCGAGGAACTGGGGCTGGAGGACGTGGTGGTCGAAGCGGGCCAGCGCGTCGATCCCGGCGGGCGCGACGGTCCGCGCGGACCGATCCCCTGGGACTTCGCGCCGCCGCATGGCTGGCGCGCGGCGCGGACCTGGCTGCCGTTCCCGCCCGAGGCCGCCACGCTGTCGGTGCAGTCGCAATGGTCGCAGCCCTCGTCGATGCTGCATCTGTACCGCACGCTGATCGCCGCGCGCCGTGCCAGTGCGGCGCTGCGGCTGGGCAGCTGGGAAGAACTGCCGTCGCCGCCCGAGGTGCTGGCCTATCGCCGCCGGCATGGCGAGGACGAGCGCGTGGTCTGCATCAACTTTGCCGAGCGGCCGCTGCCGGTCGATCTCGACGGCGACTGGCGCGTCGCGATCGACAGCCTGCCCGAAGGGGCGGACCGGCGTTTCGACGGCATGCTGCAGCCCGAGCAGGCCGTGCTGCTGGAGCCGCTGTCGCTGCCGAAGCCATCGCAGCCATCGCAGCCGTAAGCGCTGCGGGCGGTGCAGCCCGGGCCGCCCGCTGCCGCCGTTCAACCGTCAGGAGGAGGACCCATGCGTTCGCTCTGGTACCGCAATGCGATCATCTACCAAATCGACGTCAGCGTATTTCGCGACGGCAATAACGACGGATGGGGCGATCTCCAGGGCTTGACGGCGCATCTCGAATACCTGCGCGGACTCGGCGTGACCTGCATCTGGCTGTCGCCGTTCTACCAGTCGCCGTTTCTCGATGGCGGCTACGACATCACCGACCATCTCGCCGTCGATCCGCGCTTCGGCAATCTGGCCGACATGGTGGCGCTGCTAGAGAAGGCCGAAGAGCTCGGTATCCGCGTGATGGTGGAGCTGGTGGCGCACCACACGTCGGATCAGCATCGCTGGTTCCAGGAAGCGCGGCGCGACCGCAATTCGCCGTACCGCGACTACTACGTCTGGGCCGACGAACCGGAGGAGACCCACGTCAAGCCGATCTTCCCGACCGTCGAGGACAGCGTCTGGACCTGGGACGAGGAAGCGGGGCAGTACTACCGGCACGCCTTCTATTCGCACCAGCCCGATCTGAACATCGCCAATCCGGCGGTGCGCACCGAGATCGAGGAGATCATGTCGTTCTGGCTGCGGCTCGGCGTATCCGGCTTCCGCATCGATGCGGCGGGGCACATGATCGATGGGGCCAAGGAAGCGGACCCGCGCGACGACGGCTTCTGGCTGCTGAACGACCTGCGCGCGTTCGCGACGCTGCGCCGCTCCGACGCGGTGCTGCTTGGCGAGGTCGACGTGCCGGTCGAGGACTACGCGCGCTATTTCGGCAAGGGCCACCGGCTGACGCTGGTGTCGAACTTCTTCCTGAACAACCTGCTGTTCCTGGCGCTGGCGCGCGAGCGCGCCGAGCCGATCGAACGCGCGCTGCGCGAGCAGCCCGATCCGCCCGAGCGCGCGCAATACGCGGTGTGGGTACGCAATCACGACGAGCTCGATCTGGAGCGCCTCAGCGAGGCCGAGCGCGAAGAGGTGATGCAGCGCTTCGCGCCGGATCCGGACATGCGCGTCTACAACCGGGGTATCCGCCGCCGGCTGCCGCCGATGCTTGACGGCGACCAGCGCCGCATCGCGCAGGTCCATGCGCTGCTGTTCTCGCTGCCCGGCACGCCGATCCTGCGCTACGGCGAGGAGATCGGCATGGGCGAGGACCTGTCGCTGAAGGAGCGCCACGCCGTGCGCACGGCGATGCAATGGTCCGACGAGGTCAATGGCGGCTTCTCGCCCGCCGATCCCGAATCGCTGCCGGTGCCGGTGATCCGCGAGGGCCCGTTCCGCTACGACCAGGTCAATATCTACGACCAGTTGCTGCGCGACGATTCACTGCTGGCGAAGACCGGCAAGATGATCCGCGCGCGCGTCGGCATGCCGGAGATCGGCTATGGCGAATGCACGGTGATGGAGGTCGGCTGTCCGTCGGTGCTGGCGCTGCGGCACGAGCTGGACGGGCAGGTGGTGTTCACGTTCGCCAATCTGTCGGACAAGGACGTCGAGGTGAAGCTGCCCGAGGTCGAGGTCGGCGAGCTGCGCGACATGCTGGTCGATGGCCCGTACCCGCCGGCGCAGACCGCGCATACGCTGAAGCTGCGCGCCTACGGCTACCGATGGCTGCGGCAGCGGCCGTGCTTCGGGCCGTGATCGGCAGCATCAGTCCGGCAAAGACAGCGACAACCAGGGAGAAACGCGATGGAAGCGATCGGACAACGGCGCTGGGTCATTGCGGAAGGCTATCTGCCGCCGACCGACCCGGCCGCCAGCAGGCAATTGAACAGCCATGAAGCGGCCTGCCTGCTCAATACCGGCGATGCCCCGGCCCATGTCACGGTGACGATCTTCTATGCGGACCGCGAACCCGTCGGTCCGTACCGGCTCACGGTGCCGGCGCGCCGCACCTTGCATCTGCGCTTCAACGATCTGCGCGACCCCGAGCCGATCCCCGAGGACACCGACTACGCCAGCGTGATCGAGTCCGATGTGCCGATCGTCGTGCAGCACACCCGGCTCGATTCGCGCCAGGCCGCGCTCGCGCTGATGACCACGCTGGCCTATCCGGTCCCGGCCTCGGTGTCCGCGGCGTCCGGCTGACCGCGCCGCACCCGATCCCCATTTCGCCCAGGAGTCCGCCATGCCCTTGATCGGCTATCACGCCTCGCACGAACAGTTCTCGCCGGGCGACCTGCTGCGCTATGCGCGCGCCGCGCAGCTGGCCGGTTTTACCGCGCTCAGCAGCTCCGACCACTTCCATCCGTGGAGCGAGCGGCAAGGGGAGAGCGGCCATTCCTGGTCCTGGCTCGGCGCCGCGATGGCGACCGTCGACCTGCCGACGGGCGTGGTCGCCTGTCCGTTCGGGCGCTACCACCCGGCCGTGGTCGCCCAGGCCGCCGCGACGCTGGAGGCGATGTTCCCGGGCCGCTTCTGGATCGCGCTGGGCACCGGCGAGGCGCTGAACGAACACATCACCGGCCGGCCGTGGCCGCCCAAGCCCGAGCGGCAGGCGATGCTGTCCGAGTCGGTGGACGTGATGCGCGCGCTGTGGCGCGGCGAGGAGGTGACGCACCGGGGCAGCATCGTCGTCGATCGCGCCCGGCTGTACACGCTGCCGCAGCGTCCGCCGCCGATCTTCGCCGCCGCGCTGACCGAGCAGACCGCGCGCTGGGCGGGACAGTGGGCCGACGGCCTGATCACGATCTCGGCGCCACGCGAGACCATGCGCGCGGTCATCGACGCCTTTCGGGAGGGCGGCGGCGGAGGCAAACCGGTGCATATCCAGGCCAAGATCGCCTACGCCGACCCCACGCAGGGCGACGAGGCCGCGCGCCGCATGGCCTACGAGCAGTGGCGCACCAATGTGTTCGACAGCGAGACCGCGGCGAACCTGGCGACCCCGGCCGAGTTCGATGCCCGCGCCCGCACGGTGTCGCCGGACGACATCGAGCGCGCGGTCCGGATCTCCTGCGACGCCGCGCAGCAGGCCGCCTGGCTTGCCGAAGACCTGGCGATGGGCGCCGACGCGGTCTTCCTGCACAACGTCTGCGGCAACCAGCAGGCCTGGCTCGACGCCTGCGCGCAGACGGTGCTGCCGCAACTGCGGGGCGGGGTCTGAACCCGCCTCGTTGGCACCCGCTGGCGACATTCGCCTGAAAAAACCGGGCCGCACAATATAAGAGACAATGCCCGCCGGGCCTTGCACCGCGCCGGCCCGGGGCAAATTCCCTGCTTTTGTGCGGGTAAACCCGTATTCAGGCCTCGTCTTGAAAACCCGAAACCCCGTCCCTATAATTAGCACTCGCCGGGTGCGAGTGCTAACAGCGTGCTGTAATCTCCATCCGGCGTCCGATTTCAAGGGCCTCCGCAGTCCCGCGGCGGCCACTTTGCAAATAAATGCTCACTTGTACTAAGGAGTCCGTATGAATCTGCGTCCTTTGCACGACCGCGTGATCGTCAAGCGTCTGGACAACGAAACCAAGACCGCTTCCGGCATCGTGATTCCCGACAATGCTGCCGAGAAGCCCGATCAGGGCGAAGTGCTGGCCATCGGCCCGGGCAAGAAGGATGACAAGGGCGCGTCGATCGCCCTCGACGTCAAGGTGGGTGACCGCGTGCTGTTCGGCAAGTACGCCGGCCAGACCGTGAAGGTGGATGGCCAGGAACTGCTGGTCATGCGCGAAGAAGACATCATGGCGGTCATCAACAAGTGATGTCGCTGTCCGGGCGCCGCGCGTCCGGAACCCCCGGGGCGCACGGTTTCGCCGCTGCGGCGATCGCGCCCGGGACTTTTCCCGTACAGAATTCTGGAGATCTAGAACATGGCAGCTAAAGACGTAGTGTTCGGCGACAGCGCTCGCCACAAGATGGTCGAAGGCGTGAACATCCTGGCCAACGCGGTCAAGGTCACCCTGGGTCCGAAGGGCCGCAACGTGGTGCTCGAGCGCAGCTTCGGCGGCCCGACCGTGACCAAGGACGGCGTGTCGGTCGCCAAGGAAATCGAGCTGAAGGACAAGCTGCAGAACATGGGCGCCCAGATGGTCAAGGAAGTCGCTTCCAAGACCAGCGACAACGCCGGTGACGGTACCACCACCGCGACCGTGCTGGCCCAGTCGATCGTGCGCGAAGGCATGAAGTACGTTGCCGCCGGCATGAACCCGATGGATCTGAAGCGCGGCATCGACAAGGCCGTGGGCGCCGCCGTCGAAGAGCTGAAGAAGCTGAGCAAGCCGACCACGACCAGCAAGGAAATCGCCCAGGTTGGCGCGATCTCGGCCAACAGCGACGAAGTGATCGGCAAGCTGATCGCCGAAGCGATGGACAAGGTCGGCAAGGAAGGCGTGATCACCGTTGAAGACGGCAAGTCGCTGGCCGACGAGCTGGAAGTCGTCGAGGGCATGCAGTTCGACCGCGGCTACCTGTCGCCGTACTTCATCAACAACCCGGACAAGCAAGTCGTCCAGCTCGACAACCCGTTCGTGCTGCTGTTCGACAAGAAGATCTCGAACATCCGCGACCTGCTGCCGGTGCTGGAGCAAGTGGCCAAGTCGAGCCGTCCGCTGCTGATCATCGCCGAAGACGTCGAAGGCGAAGCGCTGGCGACCCTGGTGGTCAACAACATCCGTGGCATCCTGAAGACCGCCGCCGTCAAGGCGCCTGGCTTCGGCGACCGCCGCAAGGCCATGCTGGAAGACATCGCCATCCTGACCGGCGGCACCGTGATCGCCGAGGAAGTCGGCCTGACGCTGGAAAAGGCCACGCTGCAAGACCTGGGTCAAGCCAAGCGTGTCGAGATCGGCAAGGAAAACACCATCATCATCGACGGTGCCGGTGACGCCGCCGCGATCGAAGGCCGTGTCAAGCAGATCCGCGCCCAGATCGAGGAAGCGACCTCGGACTACGACCGCGAGAAGCTGCAAGAGCGCGTGGCCAAGCTGGCCGGCGGTGTTGCTGTGATCAAGGTTGGTGCCGCCACCGAAGTCGAAATGAAGGAAAAGAAGGCACGCGTCGAAGACGCGCTGCACGCCACCCGCGCTGCCGTTGAAGAAGGCATCGTCCCGGGCGGCGGCGTGGCCCTGCTGCGTGCCCGCGCTGCGATCTCGAGCCTGACCGGCGAGAACCCCGACCAGAACGCCGGCATCAAGATCGTGCTGCGCGCGATGGAAGAGCCGCTGCGCCAGATCGTGCTGAACGCCGGCGAAGAAGCCTCGGTCGTCGTGGCCAAGGTCATCGAGGGCAACGGCAACTTCGGCTACAACGCCGCCAGCGGCGAGTACGGCGACCTGGTCGAGATGGGCGTGCTGGATCCGACCAAGGTGACCCGCACCGCGCTGCAGAACGCCGCTTCGGTCGCATCGCTGATGCTGACCACCGACTGCGCGATCGCCGAAACGCCGAAGGAAGAGTCGGCGCCGGCAATGCCGGGCGGCATGGGTGGCATGGGCGGCATGGACGGCATGATGTAATCACGCCGGCCGTCGGCTTCGGCCGACTGCCCTGACTGCGCGAACCGCGTCAGTCGAAAACCCCCACGGGTGCAAGCCCGTGGGGGTTTTTGTTCATCCATTTCTTCGCGGGCTGTGAGGTGTAGAGATTGCTGCGAGATGCGGGCGATCCACCCTCGTACTCGGCCAAAGCAGCCCAAGACGTCGCCGCGTAAGACTGCTGGTGTTGGCTATGTCGCACTTCACACTCATAGGCTTTTCTTGATTTAACTACTGTTGTGAAGCGGAGACGTAGTGGTTATCCGCCGGCATGTACGTGACGCTGCCGTACCAAATCAGATGCCTCGATTGGCGTCTATTATTCTCACAAATCTGCTGACAAGCGAGAGGTGGCCGTTAGACTCGATAGTTCAAACGTTGGAGCTCTCCGAAGAAGAGCTACCAGTTTTAGAACGGTGTCTCCTATCCGAGCCGGCTCGGTGCTCCGTGTCCGTTTTAAAACCATGTGCCCACGCTCGAAGTCTAATACGTGAATACCTTGCTTAAGACGGGACCCAGAATATTGACTAAGATCGAGCAAGTACACTTCTGACCTCTGCCCGGCTTGGTGTTGATCGGAAAGGCTCGGATTGATCAAATGGAGCATTCTGAGATCGGCCAATGCCTGTAGAACCCGATACTCGGCCGAATGAGCCTCTTTGTCCCGAAAGTCCACCCGGAAATAGGTAATTTCCTTTTCAGATAGCAAGAAATCTCTGACGATGTTTAGGGAGGCTATGAGTTCACTAGAGCGGCCCCTCGTTGCCGCTGCATCGTCCTCTAATTCTTGAACTTTTGTTTGACCAGCAATACCGGCAGCATTGTTAACATCTTGCACCCCGACTGTCTTTGCATTTGGCCGTTGTCGTGCCTTCTCGATTGACGCGGCGCATAACGTCAAGAAGTCGCGCGGTACACCACCAGATGCAAGGACAAGTCGATCCAATGCCTGCGAACTCAGAACATTACTGAGAGGAAGGGCGTTGCACTCTTCTACATACCCTCTGAGTACGCTTTCAAGGAATTTCTTTGCTCGTTCCGGGTGTTCCAGCGTAACGTCCAAGTTGATGATCGTAGCATCATGACCCGTCTGCAGACCGGTCGGTGGAACAGGTATAAACCACCTGGTTTGATGTTGAATGCCGGCGATCTTTAGCCAAACGAGATTGTCCCTTGTTACACCATGCAGAAGATCCAGAAAATGCGGAACATCACCACTTGGAAGGTAATGTATATCATCAATAAATAAAAAAATCGTTCGCTGCGCTTGTAAGGTAAACCGGGAACACTCTTGCTGGAGTAGCGGAACCAATAGAGCGACGTCGTTTAGCGACGCGCCATTAGCGGCGAATCGCTGCTCGATCTTTGCACGAAGGGCGCGCAACGCATCAAGACCGGCCTGGGAAGGACGAACCGCGTCTTGAGATGACAGCAAAAGATCACAGAGCTTTAGGGCTACTGTCAAGAATGCGTTTCCAGTACCAAGACTCCGCAGAGATTGCACGTTGACCCATAGTACGTACGCGCCTTGATTTTCCAACAGTCTTTTTGCTTCCAACAAAAGAGAGGTTTTTCCCACTCCTCGACGGCCGAATATCAGGTGATGCCGGGGTGTAATCGCGACGCTGAGTCTTTCCTCGACGTCTTTAATATATTTAAGGCTCGGCTGACTCTCCGAAGTTCTTGAGCGCGTGCTCAGCAAGCTAAGCAAATCACCCACCCGAAGATCGTGGACCCCTACGACGGGGGTGTGTGCCCTCTTGACATTTCCCGCTTTGCCTTGTCGGACGGTTACGAAGCCGTTTTCGATCTGCGCGTCTAGCTCCTGAGCAATCGCCAGTGCACGTTGATAGTCCCGGTCGACTTCTACGATGGCGATTACCTCGCCCGGGAAGGTTCTAATCTGTACCGAAATGGGAACGATCCCAGCCTTCTGCATTTCCCGTTCGATTAGCCCTCTAATATCCGACTCAGGAACCATTTTTTGACCTTATTTCTTGATTGATATACCGCTGTGCTACGCGAATTAATTCTGTTGCGTCCTGAATAAGTGCGTCACAAGTGTCTTCGAATGCCGTATCGTCAACAGGATAGGGATCATAGTCAGCACGATTTCGCTCCAGTCGTGCGAACTTCAACTTGTTTCTCCACTGCTCCAGATCTGGGAAATTTGCGGGAAGTTTGCTGGGGAGAGCAGAATGTTCTTCGTGATCATCGCCCCCGTATGATAAATAGGTCGCGGCACGAGCCGCGTGGTACATGGCGTAATAAGCTCGGCTGACTGCTGCGCGACTGAGCTTCGGGGTTAATGCGGCCGATTTGATCGCGTCATTCAATTGCAGTTGTGCCAGTCTTAAGCGATCTTTGGCCACCCTCGCCCGCAAACGGTCGATGGTCGATCGTGATCTCCGACAGATAGAAACACCGTCTGCGAAATTCCTGAGTTTCTCCAATTTCGCTTTAGAAATCAGCAGTAGCTCGCTTTCAGTAATTCTCGCCATATTGTTGTTAGTTTGCAACGAATTTTGATCGAACGACACTGCTTGAGGCAGCGGGCCGCTCCTATCAATTCAAGCGGTCCGAAATTGTCTCACATCAGGTCTGATGGTTTGTTCGATTCTCAACCACGAGCTCCCCAATCTGCGCGGTCGCTGCGGCATGGGCTGCTGTCGAATTGCAATGCCGTCGCCAACCTATGCGGTAGCTAAAGAAGAGCTAGGGCAAGGTGCGGAGTCCACTCATGGAGCATGGGCTCAGTAGCGGACCGATACCTCTGCTGCATTGCTATACAAAGGGCGGCAACCAGCCCTCCATATTCGATGCGGCTCTTGACAATTCGAATACAGCCGTGCCCACATGACATGAAGGGCGTGCAAGACCAGCGTTTATGGTGTCGACAATACGCGAGTAGCGGTATTGTCACTGCGCGCTTCCGACCTCCACCACATATCCCCAATCGAACCTCGCGTTCTCCAGCGCCCCGTCGCCGCGCCGCACATAGCCACGCGGGTTGCAGACGACGCGGGCGCCGTCGACGCGGTAGTCGAAGCTGGTGTGCGTATGGCCGTGGATCCACAGGTCGGCGCGCTGGACCAGATCGGGCCGGCGCGAGATGAAGCCGGCCGACGCGAGATCGTGCGCATAGCGGGGGTCGAGGCTGCCCAGGTCCGGCGCATGGTGGGTGACCACCACGGTCGCGCCGTCGAACGGCGTTTCCAGCTCGGCGGCGAGCCACGCGGACTCGGCCCGGTGCCGCGCCAGCGCATCGGCCGGCGTGAAGCGCCGCAGGCCGCCTTCACCATCATCGCTGTCTGCTTCCACCGAGATCAGCCGATGGTCGAGCATCACCTTGGCGCAGGCCTGCATCGCGTCGTCGATGCGCTCGCGGCCGAACAGCGCGTAGTCGGCCCACCAGGTCGTGCCGAGCACGCGGACCGGCGCCTCGCCCGGCAGTTCGAACACCGCCACGCCGGCGGTCAGCAGATGCACCTGCGGATGCGCGGCCGCGGCGGCGGCCAGTTGCGCATCGACCCGCGTGAAGGTGCTGTCGTAGTACTCGTGGTTACCGGGCACATAGACGATCGGCCCGCGCAGATGACGGGCCGCCCAGTCGATGCCGTCGCGGCCGTTGGCGATGTCGCCGGCCAGCACGACCACGTCGGCATCGCAGTCGGGGACCGACTCGGGGGTATGGTGTTCCAGATGCAGATCGCTCAGAACGCGTAGCTTCATGCCGCCTCCAGCTGGCCTCCAGACGGGCCTGTGCCATCGGAGTGTTCAGCATGCAGCGGGGACGGTCAAGTGCGGACATGGCGGACCGGCACGGCGAACATACGCGCCAGCGAAAAAAGCCCGGACGAATCCGGGCGAAGGCTGTCCGCTTTGCCTGGGTGTGATGGCGGGCAGCCGAGGGACTTGCGGGTCAGCCACCCTGTCCGGTCATCGTCGGCAGCAGCACCCGCACAATCTGGATGAAAGCCGGTCCCAGCAGCACCACCAGCAGCGAGGGGAAGATCAGGAAGATCAGCGGGAACAGCAGCTTCAGCGCGATCTTGGCCGCCTGTTCCTCGGCCAGCATCCGCCGCTTGGTGCGCAGCATGTCGGACAGCACCCGCAGCGATTCGCCGAGGCTGGTGCCGAAACGGTCGGCCTGCACCAGCATCGCGGCGAAGCGCTCGACGTCGTCGACGCCGGTACGCAGCGCGAGGTTGGACAGCGCCTTCTCCTTCGAGAAGCCCGAGCGCATCTCCAGCAGCATCAGCTCGAGTTCGTTGGCCAGCACCGGGCAGCGCAGCGACAGCTCGCCGGCGACCCGCATCAGCGCCGCGTCCAGCCCGAGCCCGGCCTCGACGCAGACCGTCAGCAGGTCGATCGCATCGGGAAACTCCTCGAACACGGCGCGCTTGCGCTGCACGATCCGGCGTGCCAGCACCGCGTTGGGCAGGTAGTAGCCGACCGCGCAGATCGCGATCAGCAGCATCGCGAGCAGCGCGCCGTCGCTGGCCAGCGGCGTGCCGACGGTCGCCACCAGCGCCGCCAGCGGCAGTGCCAGCGCGAGCACGGTCTTGGCGGCGAAGTACAGCGTCGGCGCGGCGGTGCCACGCCAGCCGGCGTTCATGAAGCGTACCCGCAGCGCGGAATTCTCCCAGCCTTCCCGGGGCAGCGCCAGGCGCGACACCGGCCTGGCCCATTCGCTGAGCCGCGCACTCCAGCCGCCGCCGGCCTGCGCCGCGCCCGACGCGGCGCCCGATCCCGCGGTGCCCGCGCCGCCAAGCCGTTCGAGCCGCTCCAGCCGCGCGCGCAGCCGGTTCGGCGAACACACCAGCATCAGGCCGAGCGCCGCACCGAACGCGGCGACGAACACCAGACCGAGCAACAGCCATTGTTGTGTCTGCATGGCTTGCATGATTCCTCCCTATACCCGGATGCGGATGATCTTGCGCATCCACAACACCCCCAACGCCATCATGACCAGCGCCGTGCCCGCCATGCGGATGCCGGCCGGGTCCTGCCACAGCACGTCGAGAAAACCCGGGTTCAGCACCGAGATCAGCCCGGCCGTGCCGAACGGCAGCAGGCCGAGGATCCACGCCGACAGCCGGCCTTCCGCGGACAGCACGCGGATCT
Organism: Cupriavidus sp. UGS-1; assembly: GCF_021213615.1. Classification (NCBI taxonomy): domain Bacteria; kingdom Pseudomonadati; phylum Pseudomonadota; class Betaproteobacteria; order Burkholderiales; family Burkholderiaceae; genus Cupriavidus; species Cupriavidus sp. UGS-1. The sequence continues at coordinate 93,203 of NZ_JAJQJF010000006.1, forward strand.
TGTCGAACAGCTTGAGCCGCTCGCGCACCAGCCGGCTGATCGTGTCGAGCACCTCGGCCAGGTTGCCGCCGCTTTCGCGCTGGATCAGCACGGCGATCACGAAGTAGCGCAGGTCGCCGACCGGCACCCGCATCGCCAGGCTCGTCAGCGCATCGTCGAGCGAGACGCCGTAGTTGATCTCTTCGAAGGCAAGCCGGAATTCAGGCCCGAGCGGGGCCTTCATTTCCTGGCCGACGGTGCCGAGCGCGCCGGCGAACGAGTGCCCGGCGCGCAGCGACCGGCTGATCATGTCGATCGCATCGGGCAGCTGTGCCTCCATGCGCTTCAGGCGCCGTTGCCGCTGCGCCAGCGTGCGCAGGCAGGGCAGCGCGGCGGCCAGCAGCGCGCCGCCGGCGGCCAGCCAGAACGGCAGCGGCAGCAGCGACAGCACGGCGAACGCGATCAGCAGGCTGGCGGCGCTGAAGCCCAGCAGCTGGCCGACCGACCAGGTACTGCCCGACTGCTGCAGCCAGCGGTCCAGCGCGGCCACGCGCGGCACCCGCATCAACAGGCGCTGCATGCGCGGGCTGCCGGCCAGCATCCGTTCCTTCAGGATCGACATCTGCTCGCGGCCGATCTGGCCGCCAGCGGACAACGCGCGGATACGCGCGTCGATGCGCCGTGCCGATGCGCCATGATGGCTGTTCCACCACAGGTAGACGGCCTCGATGGCCAGCACGACCGCGATGAACAGCAACACGCCGAAGGCGTACAGCGCATAGTGTCCCAGCTGTCCCCACTGTGCGAATGGGCCGAGGTTCATGATCGCTCTCCGTCAGGCCGCGGTGCCCTGGATCTCGAAGCGCCGCGACGGATCGTAGGTCTCGTCCGGCAGTGCGACGCCATAGACGCGCAGCCGCTCGGCGAACTTCGGATAGACGCCGGTGGCGCGAAAATGGCCGCGCACGGTGCCGTCCTGGCCGACGCCGGTGCGCTGGAACGTGAAGATCTCCTGCATGTTGATGACGTCGCCCTCCATGCCGGTGATCTCCTGGATGCTGACGATCTTGCGGCTGCCGTCGCTTAGCCGTGCCGCCTGCACGATCACCGTGATCGCCGACGCGATCTGGTGGCGGATCGCCTTCGGCGGCACGTTCATGCCGGCCATGCTGACCATGTTCTCGAGCCGCGTCAGTGCATCGCGCGGCGTGTTGGCGTGGATCGTGGTCAGCGAACCTTCGTGGCCGGTGTTCATCGCATTGAGCATGTCCAGCGCCTCGGCGCCGCGCACCTCGCCGAGGATGATCCGGTCAGGCCGCATCCGCAGCGCATTGCGCACTAGCGAGCGCTGCGTGATCTCGCCCTTGCCCTCGATATTGGGCGGGCGCGTCTCCAGACGCAGCACGTGGGGCTGGCGCAATTGCAGTTCGGCGGCATCCTCGATGGTGACCACGCGCTCGTCGATCGGGATGAAGCCGGACACGATGTTCAGCAGCGTGGTCTTGCCGCTGCCGGTGCCGCCCGATACCAGCAGGTTGACCTTGGCGTGCGCCAGCGCCTGCAGCAGCTGGGCCATCGGCGGCGTCAGGCTCTGGTACGCGACCAGGTCGGCGACCTGCAGCGGATTGACGGCGAAGCGCCGGATCGACAGCAGCGGCCCGTCGATCGCCGACGGCGGGATGATCGCATTGACGCGGGAGCCGTCGGGCAGCCGCGCATCGACCATCGGGCTGGTCTCGTCGATGCGGCGCCCGACGCGCGACACGATCTTCTCGATGACCTTCATCAGATGCGCGTCGTCGTAGAACGTGATGTCGGTCAGTTCCAGCTTGCCGCGGCGCTCGACATAGGTCTGGCGTGCGGTATTGACCAGGATGTCGGACACCGTCGGATCGCGCAGCAGCGGCTCGAGCGGACCGAAGCCGAACATTTCGTCGTAGATCTCGCCGATCAGCTGGCGGCGCTCGGCATCGTTGAGCAGGACCTTGTCCTCGTCGACGATCGCGCCGACCAGCAGGCCGATCTCGTGCCGGACTTGTTCGAGCGGAATATGCGCAAGCCGTTCCAGTTCGACCCGTTCGAGCACGGTCTCGTGCACGGTGCGCTTGAGCGCGCGGTAGCCGGTACCGGCGGGCAGCGCGGTGGCCGCGTGGCCGTTGACGGACAGGGCGGCAAAGCCCGGGCTGGCGTTCGACAGTTGTTCGCGGATCGACATGGCGGTCTCCGGCTAGAGTGGTTGGCGTGCGCGTTGCGTGTTGGCGAGCGATCGGCGCCGCTCAGGCGGCCTTGACCCGCAGCAGCAGCCGGCGCAGCGACGACGGCTCGCTGCCGCCGGCCTGCGCTTCCGGTTCCGCGGCGGCCAGCTGCGCGGCCAGCGACTGCAGCGCGCGCGCGATCGCGCTGCGCCGGTGCATCGCCAGTACCGCCTCGCCGTGGCTGATCGCCGCGGCGACCGTGGCCGCGTCCTCGGGCAGGGCGTGCCAGACCGGGGTGCCGCAGATCTGCTCGAGCGAGGTCCGGTCCAGCTCGTTGCGGCGATCGTCGCGGTTCAGCAGCACGCGGATCCTGTCGTCGGGGTAGCGCAGCGCCCGCAGGATGTCGAGCAGGCGCCGGCCAGTGCGCGCGTAGGCGATGGTCGGCTGCAGCACCACGCCGATGCGGTCGCTGCGGTCGAGCACGCCGATCGACACCGGATCGATCGCCTGGCCGGCGTCGACCAGCACGAAGTCGTAGTGGGGCAGCGCCAGCGACAGGATCCACTCGACCTGTTCCTTGCGCACCGACGCCGCCTTGATCGGATCGGCCGCACCGGCCAGCACGTCCAGGCCGTCGGCCACCGGCGTCAGGCACGCTTCGAGGAAGGCCGCATCCATGCGGTCGATCTGCGCGCAGACGTCCGGCAGCGTCGCCGGCGGCGTACGGTCGCAGATGGTATGCACCAGATCGCCGAACTGCCGGTTCAGGTCCAGCACCAGCACGCGCTTGCCCTGCGCGGCCAGCGCATGGCCGAGGTTGGCGGTCAGGAAGGTCACGCCGGCGCCGCCCTTGCACGACAGCAGCGATATCAGCCGCGCGGCGCGGCGGCGCCGCTGCGTGCCGGCGGCCTGCAGCCGGCGCAGCGCGTCGCCGAGCTGGCCCTGCTCCAGCGGCCATGCCAGCACGTCCCGGATGCCGCTGCGCAGCGCCTTGATCAGCAAATCGGGGTCGACCGCGTCGGTGATCAGGATGCACGGCAGCTCGGGATGCTGCTGCCGCATCGCCTCGATGCCCTGCATCTGCGCCGGTCCCATGCTGCCGTGCGCGATCACCAGCATGTCCGCCAGCGCCAGCTGGCTTGCATGGGACGCGATGCGCGCCGGCGCCTCGGCCAGCGCCAGCGTCTGGAACGAGCCGCACTGCGTGCATAGCCGGGTGATCTCGGACAGCCGGTCGGTTTGCTCGGAGGCGATCAGAATCGTCAGCATGGCGGCTTCTCCTGTTCGTTGTTCTGTGCGCATGTTCAGCTGCAGACGGGGCCGCCGGTCGCGCTGTTCATGCTTTCGCGCGACAGCGTGGTGGCGAACGGCGGCACCGGCAGCGTCATCGGAATCATCGGCACCAGCGTCTGCACGGTCAGGCCGGTGACGCTGACCGTCACGCTGGCGCAGCTGGCGCGCGCGGTATCGGGATCGCTGTCGCAGCCGGCAGGCTCGTAGTCGAGCGCGATGTTCGACGGCGCCAGCTGCGGCATCAGCGTCGCCATGCGGGTCTTGATGATCGCGGCATTGGCATCGCAGACCACGGCCATGCGCGCGCCCCAGCGCGTCGCCTCGCTGGCGGTGTTCCAGTGGAACAGCACGCGCGCCATCTCGACCACGCCGATCAGCAGCGTGAAGAACAGCATCGCGACGATCGCGAACTCGACCACGGTGGCGCCGCGCTGGCGCGCGCGCCGCATGCGCATGGCGCGACGGCGGAGAGCGGGATTCATAGCACTTGCCTCATCACGGTCATCACATCGGAAAAGACCAGGCCGCTGACATCGATCAGCGGCTGGATCGGCGAGTAGGCGAAGCCGGTGATCTTGACCGCCACCAGGTTGACCGTGCCGGCCGGCACACCGGCGCCGGCGCCGTTGTCGTAGGTATTGACGTTGGCGAAGGCCATGCCCGGACAGCCGCCCGCATCGACGCGGTCGCAGATCACCACCATCGCGGTACTGAGGCCGCCGACCAGCGGCGCACCGGTGCAGCCGGTGTTGCCATGGACCGCCATGCATTTGGCCTGCGCGGCCGGATAGCCGGCGTCGTCCGGCGAGAACTGCGACAGGTAGCGCGTGGCGCCGCGCGTGGCCTTGGTCAGCGCGTCGTACTGGTAGATCGCGCGGCCGAACTCGGCGACGCCGCACAGCATCAGCAACAGCGGGATCAGCAGGATCGCGAATTCGACCGCGGCCACGCCGCGCTGGCGCTTGCGCGCGCCGGCGCGGCGCAGCGCGAGCCGGTGCTGGCGCGCGGCAATGCCGGTGGCGGAGCGGGGGATCGGCGTGTTCACGATGGCCTCCTGATTGCGTCGCTGCTGTGCGGCCGCCGCTACTGCACCAGCACCGGCACCAGCGGGCCAGGCCCGCTGCCCAGGCCGGGGATGCCTTGCGTCGCGCAAGGACTGCCCAGCGAGCTCGATGCGCCCCGGTATTCGAGCCGCACCGAGTTGATGTTGCCGCCCCATTGCATCGGCTCGATCATCAGCAGGCAGGCCCACTCGAGCACGCTGGCCTTGTGCGTGCCGGATACCGCGAAGCCGCTGCAGTCGACCACCGGCGCCAGCACCATGCGCCGGTCGGCACCGCCCTGATGCGCGGCGGTGCTGGACGGCGAGCCCTTGGTATCGATCATCGCGACGCTGTCGCCCTGGTACGGCGCATAGGCCTTGCGCCTGGCGGTGAAGTCCGGATACGCGTTGGCCTTGGCCGGCCAGGTGGTGTCGTTGTAGGCATGGCCGGTGAAGTCCGGCACGCCGGCCACCTTGCCCGCCTTGACGATGCCGAAGCGGCTGTTCCACTCGTCCGCCAGCGACGACTTGTTGCCGGTGGTGCCGATCTCGGTGCCAAGCGAGGGCAGGTTGCATTGGCCCGAGCCCTTCAGCTGTTCGGCCAGGCTCTTGGTGCCGCTGCCGCCGCCGAGATCGGCCCAGCCGAAATTGCCGCCGCCATATTCGCCCTTGTTGCCCGCATCGAGCTTGGAAACCAGCCACTGGCCCACGGTGTAGGGCGGCTCCGGCGGGTCCAGGGTCTCGGGCTTGCAGACGAACACCGGGATCGCGCATGCGGTCTGCGCGGCGCCGACGGTGGCCACCGCGAATGACGACACCGTGCTCGGCCCCACGTTGCCGCCCGGCAGCAGGTTCAGCACCTGGGCGAACCAGTTGGCGATGCCCGCCCGCGAGGCCGCGCACTTGACGTACTTGATGGTGTCGAGCGCGTACGGCACGCTGCTCTTCGGGTAGAAGGGATTGGCCAGCGCGTCGCTGTAGGTGACGCTGCTGTCCGCGGCGAACTGCACCGATTCGCTCTGGAACAGCGCCAGATTGCGATAGCCGGCGGTGATGCCCGCTGCCTCGGACACCGCCAGCGGCGTGGCGCCGGTCAGGTCGCGCGCCGCGGCCAGCGCGCAGGCGTCGGCGCCGTTCTGCAGCTCGCTCTTGGCCACGTAGAGCTTGCCGAGGTCGAGCGCCAGCCCGAGAAAGCCCACCATCGCGACCAGCGCCAGCGCGACGACGATCGCGACGGCGCCTTGCTGGCGCCGCGGCGTCGCGGCCCGCCGGCGTGGACGCGGTCTCGCTGTGTTCGGCTGCATCATGGCTCTCTCCCTGGCTTGCGAACTGGCTGGCGAGCTGACTCGCTGCGCTGCACCGCGCCGCTGCGCGTCAGCGCGTGCCGATGCCGCCCGACATGCCGATGCCGCCCTGCATGCCGGCCCCGTTGCCATAGGCGCCGCCAGGCGACAGCCGCTGCAGCGAGCGGTCGTAGTTGCCCATCGCCGCGACGGCGGCCTTGCCGTCGACGCCGGTCAGCGAAGGCAGGCCCGCGGGCGCATTCGGGTTGATGATCTGGGCCTGCTTGACCGCATGGACCGACTGTCCGAAGCGGCTGTCCCAGACCGGCGTGGTGCTGATGCAGGCGGCCAGCAGCGGTGCGGCGAGCAGGGCAGCGAGCCCGGCGCGTACGCGCGACGATGGCGAGGGCTTGTGAATGGCGTGCTTGTTCATGGCGTTCTCCTGACGGTGCGCTTAGTTCAGGGCGGCGGGCTTGCCGTCCGCGCCCGCGGGCGTTGCCGCACGGGCACGGGCGAGCCGCGCGGCGGTCGCCTCGATCCGGGCGATCCGCTGGGCCTGCGACTCCTCGCGCGCCGCCGGTGCGGCAGCGCTTGCGACGGACGGCGCCGCGGATGGCGTGGTACGCGAGGCCGATGTTTCCGCCGCCGTGGGCGCTTCCGCGAGCGGCCGGCCCACCGGCAGCGCGGTGCGCGGCACCGGAGAGGGGGAGGCCGGCGGAGAGGACGGCGGCGGCGCCAGCGTGGCCGGTTGCGGCGCGGAGCGAGGGGCCGGCGCTTGCGGCGCCGGTGCGGGCGCGGGCGATTGCGGTGCGGCCGGCGCGGGCTTGCCGGTGGAGCCCTCCATATTGCCGAGCAGGTACAGCTCGAGCGGATTCGGCGTCGAGAAGCTGTCGGTCGGCAGCGGGGCGCCCGCTTGCTGCATCGGCTGCACCAGCCGCGGCGTGATGATGAAGATCAGCTCCGACATGTCCTGCTGGAACGACGTGCTGCGGAACAGCGCACCGAGCACCGGCACTTCGCCGGCACCGGGCAGCGCCTTCAGCGCGCCGCGCGCGTTGTTCTGCAGCAGCCCGCCGATGGCGAAGCTCTCGCCGTCGCGCATCTGCACGGTGGTGGATGCGCGCCGCGTGGTGATCACCGGCAGGATGGTCTGGCCCGTCAGCGTCGCGCCGGTGACGGTGGCGCCGGTCGGCGACAGCTCGGACACTTCCGGTGCGACCTTCAGGTTGATGCGGCCGTTGGCCAGCACGGTCGGCGTGAACTTCAGCCCCACGCCGAATTCCTCTTCCTGCAGCGTGATGGTCGGCACGCCGCCCACCACCGCGTTGCTCTGCGCCACCGGGATATAGATCTTGCCGCCGGCGAGGAAGCTCGCCTCCTGGCCGCTCAGCGTGACCAGGTTCGGCTCGGCCAGGATCTTGACCAGCGAGTCGTTCTTCTGCGCATCGATCGCGATATCCAGCGGCAGGTTGTTGGCCTTGCTGCCGAAGATGGCGGTGCGCGAGCCGGTCAGCAGCGAGGTGACCAGGCCGCCGGTCCACGAGCCGATGCCGCCCTGCAGGTTCAGCTGCGAGCCGAGCTGGTTCAGCAGCGTCTTCGAGACTTCGGCGACCTTGACCTCGAGCATCACCTGCTGCGGCGTGTCGACGCTCAGCATGTTCAGCACGCCGCCGTTCTTCGCCTCCTTGTCGCCCTGGGCGACCGCGGCATAGGCGCGCGCGATCTCGACCGCCTGCTGGGCCGCCTGCGCGCTCGACACGCTGCCGGTCAGCACCAGGTTGTCGGCCGCGGTGGCGACGCGGATGCCGCGCTCGGTGGGCATCAGCTGCGCCAGCGAACCCTGCAGGCCGCCGGCATCGACGTTGACCGCGATATTGATCACGCTGCAGGCGCCGCTGCGACCCTGCACGATCATGTTGGTGGTGCCCAGGCTGCGGCCGAGCACGTACATCGTCTGCGGCGACACCATGGTCGCCTGCACGACCTCGGGGTTGCCGACGGTCCGGTTGCGCACCGGCTCGGGCAGCGGGATCAGCGTCGACTTGCCGATCGGCACCACCACATGGCTTTCCTCGCGTACCGCGCCGCTGCAGTTCGGCCCGCGCGTGTCGGCGGCGGGCACCGGTGCGCGCGCCGGCGCCATGCTGATGGTCATCTGCATCGGCGCGCCGGATGCTGCGGCCGCGCCGCCATTCCCGGCCGGGCGGGCCCCGGCCGCGGGCGCCGTGCCCTTGGCAACCGTGCCGGCCTCGGCCGCAGGCTGCGCGCCGGCACTGCCCGCATTGCCGGCAAGCGCCAGCAGCAGGCACGCCGTGCCCGCCCCGCCCAGCGTGCCCGCGTTGCGCGCGCCGTCCCTCTGCTTATGGTTCGTTTTCATATCTCCCCCCGGAGAGAATTGGTGCTGCGTGATTCGCGGCATGCCCAGTCATGCCGTTGCCGTGCTGCCGGAAACCTTCGGCGTCAGAAACATTCGAGACTGCCCTGCACGCCGGACAACACGCCGATGCAGTGGCCGGCGCGGGCCGGCGCCGCCGGACGCGGGCGCGCCGGTGCGCTGACCTTGACCGGCTTGAGCGGCGCGGGCACCGGTGCGGCGGCGGGCGTGCCTAGCAGCGTGGTCTTCGTGGCGCCCTCGGTGTCGACCGCGGCCAGGTCGACCTGATTGCGCAGCACCAGCGACAGCGTGCCCACGCTGCGCGCGACGTCCAGCTTCTCGGCCTGTTCGGGCGTGACCTCCAGCGTCACCGCGTTGACCACCTTGGGCTGGGTATCGTCCCGGCTCACCTGCTGCGCGACCGCCAGCACCAGGATCTTCTCCAGCACGATCTTCGAGATGCTGGCGTCGCCGCTGCCCGCGCCGTTGCGCCTGGCGTCGGCGGCGGTGTTGACGATCACGTCGACCAGATTGCCCGGCAGCGCGAAGCCGGCCACGCCGACCACATCATTGACGCGCACCGTGATCGCGCGCCTGCCTTCGCCGATCACCGCCGACAGGCCGCCTTTTGTGCCCTGCGGCGCCAGCTTGGCCTCGAGCACCGGTTCGCCGCGCAGCACGCTGGTGCGTGCGACACGGCCCTGCAGCAGCGCGGCGTTGGTGAAGGCGCCGGGCGGCACGCTGGCGCTGGGCCAGCTGACCAGCCGCAGGTTTTCCGGGCCGATCGGCTGGCCCAGGTTGATGTCGCTGGCGGCGACCACCACCTGCGCGACCGAGTTCGATGACTGCTGCATCAGCCAGCGCGAGGCCGCGACCACGGCCGCTACCCCGGCGGCCAGTGCGACCAGAAGCATCAACATTGCCCGTGCGTTTTTCATGGAAGCTCTCCCCTGAGGTTGCCCTCGTTTCCATCGTTTTTTCGTTGTTTCCTTGTCCGTCGTCCGAGCTCGACGAAGCTATCGCGCCGTAGCGCGCGAGCCGCTGCGCCAGCGCATGCCGTCGCCGATCTCGCGGCCGAAATACGCGTGCCAGGCGCGCCGCAGCGCTTCCTCGCTGACGCGTGGCTCGCCGCCGTGATAGCGCCTGGCCGAGTCGACCAGCTTGAGCAGGTCGCCCGGGATGCAGGCCAGCAGCGGAATGCCGTCGGCCAGGTGCAAGCCCTCGAGCAGGAAGCGGAACACGTCGTCGGCGCCGTGCAGGCCCAGCGCGCGGGCGGCGCGCGCATAGACCTCGCGGTAGTCATCCTCGGCGAGCGGGCCGACGAACAGCTTGCTGCCGAGCCGGCGCAGGAAGGCGTCGTCGCCGAGCGCGCCCAGGTCCAGGTTGGTCGAGAACACCGGCCATACGTCGAACGGCACCGAGAAGCGCACGCCGCTGTGCAGCGTGAACATGTCGACGCCGCGGTCCAGCGGCACGATCCACCGGTTCAGCAGCTCGTTGACGCCGACCAGCTGGCGGCCGAGATCGTCGACGATGTAGACGCCGTTGTTGGCCTTCATGTGCGGTGGCGCCTGGTAGTAGCCGGCGACCGCGTCGTAGCGCAGGTCCAGCATGTCCAGCGTCAGCTCGCCTCCGGTCAGCACCGCGGGGCGGTGGCACAGGATCCAGCGCCGGTCCGCGCCGCGCCCCCAGCCGGGGTAGGCGCCCTCGTCGAAGGGCACGTGCACCAGCGGATCGAACACCTGGATGATCTCGCCGGCCACGGTGATCGCGTGCGGCACCGGCACCGCGCCCGGCATCAGTTCGCGCAGCCGGCGCGCGAGGAACGTCTTGCCGCTGCCGGGCGGACCGTACAGCAGCAGTGCGGTGCTCGAATTCAACGCGATGCCGGCCTCGTCGACGATATGGGGCGCGGCCACCATGTCGCCGAGCGCGGCGGCCACATCGGCCTTCGACACGCTGGCGTCGCGCACCGAGTGGTGCCGCACCGCTTCCAGGTAGGCGTCGAGCGTCACCGGCGCCGGGCCCGCATAGCTGCAGCGCGCGGCGAACTCGGCGGCGCGCGCATAGCCGGCGTCGGTCAGCCGGTAGCGCACGTCCAGGTCGCTGGCGCCGCGATGCGCGATCTCCAGCAGCCTCTCGCGCACGCAGGCGGTCGCGATCTCGCCGATCACCGAGCCGGGCAGGCGCAGCGTCTCGGCCAGCTGCAGCAGCGTGACGTTGCGGTACAGATAGGCGGCCTTCATCAGCAGGGTGCCCAGCATCGTGATGTCGATGCCCGTATCGGCAACGGTGCGCGGGGCCACATGCCATGGTTGCGGCTGGGCGCATTCTGTGGCGCATTCCGTGGCGGCGTTGGCCGGCGCGCGCGAGTGGCCATGGCCGCCGGCATTGGCCGCGGCATTGGCCACGCCCGGCAGACCGTGTATCGGCGCATTCGGTGTTTGCTCGATCATGGGATCCCCCGCTCTGTGCTGGTGGCTATGCCGACGCGAACAGCATCGCGATCGTGCCGGCGGCGATGGCCACGCCGTAGGGCATCGCGCCGACCGACACCGACGCGTCGAGTACCGCGGGCTTGCGCCGGTCCGGGTTGAACGCGCCAGGCGCCAGCACGATCCGCACTACGTTCTCGCGCAGCTGGCGCAGATTGCCGTGCCACAGCGTCCAGCCCAGTGCCCAGACGCCGCCCAGCACGAAGGCCGTCAGCGCGATGTCGAAGGCCATGCCCGCGCCCAGCCAGGCGCCGACCGCGGCCATCAGCTTGACGTCGCCGGCGGCCATGCCGCGCAGCAGATAGATCGGCAGGAACATCGCCAGCCCCGTCAGCCAGCCCGCGGCCCAGGACAGCGCACCGGCGCCGAGGCCGGACAGCACCAGCTGTACCGGCAGCGCCAGCAGCCAGGCGCCGAAGGTCAGCCAGTTGGGAATGCGGCGGCAATGCAGATCGCTGGCCGCGGCGGCCAGCACCAGCAGCATCGCGGCAGGTCCGATCATCGTGGCGAGATGCGGGTTCGGCATGGCGGGCTCCGGTCGCACGGTGCAGGGCGTTGGGTCGGGGCAAGGCCGCGTCGTCAGAACGAGGACGCGACCTTGTCGAAGATATTGCTCAGGGCCTCGCCGGCGGCCTTGACCGAGACGATGATCACCAGCGCGATCAGCATCGCGATCAGCGCGTACTCGATGCTGGTGACCGCGTGATCGTCGTCGACGAAGCCGCGGAGGGAATTCGCTTGCGCGCGCATCGGTGTCTCCAGTAGGTGGCGCGGGCCCGCGGAGCCGGAACGCCGGCCTCCGCGGGTATCGATCGCGCCGAGCGCATCGGCGCGTGGCTCGGCTTACTTCAGCGCGGACTGCACCTTGTCGAACACGGCGCTCAGGTTCTGTCCGACCAGCTTGACGCCGGCGATGATCACGATGGCGATCAGCGCGGCGATCAGGCCGTACTCGATGGCGGTGACGCCGTCATCGTCCTGGGCGAACAGCTTGGCTTGTTGAATCAGGTCTTGCATGGCTCTCTCCTTCGGTTGGAATGCAGGGCACGACTTGCGTTGAACTGCTGCGGTTGAACTGCTGCGGTTGAACTGCGGGGGGCCGCGGCGCGCGGAGGACCGCAGGCGGCGCAGGCATCGAAGGGCCAGCGGCCGTGTCCGCCGCCGTGTCCAGGCGGACGGCTGTCGCGGCGGCCGCCGTGGTGACCTTCCGCTTCCCCCGCCGCCGGGCGGCGCACGCGGCGGTGCGTGTGCTCGCGCCGTGCATGGCGCGGCGTGGCATGCGGCGGTGCCGAAGCCTCGCCGCGGCGCGAGCCGTGCGACAGCGGCGCGCGATGCGGACGCGATCCCCGCGAGGCGGGGCGCTGCGTGAGGCGATGCGGATTGGTCAGCATGATCGGTGTCCTGTCGCTGTGCGGTGCGTCTGCGGTCGAGGCCGCTCGCGTCGTCGCCGCGTGGTTCGCTTTGCGGTCCGGGTGCGGCGGCGGTTGCGGGCGGCGTTGTCGCCGGCTGCCTTGTCGCCGGCTGCCTTGTCGCCGGCCGCCTTGTCGCCGGCATAAGGCAAGAGCTTTGCCAGCCCGCTGCAATGCCTTGCGCCACAAGGCCGTGCGGTCGGCCGGCGCTTGCCGGCAAGCTGGGCGGCAGGGGTGCGAACCGGCGATCGTTTCCGCGCGGAAACGCCGGGCGATGGTGTGGCACGTGGGCGTGGCGAGGTGGGGGCGCGGTGGGGGTGTGGTGGAGCCGCGCTGGTCCCGTGATTCCGGCGGCGGTCCTCGCCGCAATGGACGAGGCTGGCCATCCGGCGCCGATGTCGTCGCGGTGCGCGTGCAGGCGAAGCTCATCCTTTTGCACGAGAGCGGCGCGCTCGCGCATCGCCGTGGCGCTCATCCATCTGGCGCGGCTGTTCCAAGCCGGTACCGTGTTTCCCGTTTGAAACGTTGCCGCTCGACACGGCGCTGTCCCGCGCCGGCGGCATTGCCCGATGGCCGTCGATCGGCGGCCTGCCGACAACGCGCAAAGCGGCGCCGGACGCGGCAATCGCAGGCGGCACGGCGCGCCGGTGCGTCGTGCTTCCGCGCGGAAACGTCGGCGCGCGCAGCGCCCGCGCCGCCGTCGATGCGGCGGCCGGCCCGCCTTGCGCCGCGGACAGCGTCTGATAGAACGAAGAGCAAGGCGACCGCGTGTCGCCGTTCGACGCCAACGAGAGCGACCCGATGACCGTCCACTCCGTTTCCATTGCCGCCACACCGCCGCGCGCACGCCCGCATTGGCTGACGCTGGAGCGCATGCGCCTGTATGCAGGTGCGATGCTGGTCGCGCAGCTGTCGATCGTCTGTGCGTGGGCGTGGATCACGCAGGGCTTCACGCTCGATACGATCGTTCGGCCCGGTGCCGACTTCTCGGTGTTCTGGAGCGCGTCGCACCTGCTGCGCGGCGCCGGGGCGCTCGCGGTCTACGACTACGCGCAGCTGCAGCCGGTGATCGCTGCGCATGGCTCGGTGCCGCCCGACTCCGGCTTCTATCTGCCCTGGCTCTATCCGCCGACCTTCCTGTGGGTGGTGCTGCCGCTGGCGTGGTTGCCGTTCGCATGGAGCTATGCCGCCTTCATCGGCCTGTCGGCGGCCGGCTATCTCGCGGCGCTGTTGCGCGTGACCGCGCTGGCTGCCCCGCCAAGGGCCGCGCGCGGCGCGGTGCTGCTGTCGCTGCTGGCCTTTCCCGGCCTGTTCCTCGCCGCGACCATCGGCCAGAACGCGTTGCTGACCGCGGCCCTCGCCGCATGGGCGCTGGTGCTGCTGCCGCGCCGGCCGGTGCTGGCCGGTGTGCTGATCGGCCTGCTGGCGATCAAGCCGCAGCTGGCGCTGATGTTTCCGGTGGCATTGATCGCCGGGCGCGAATGGCGGGCGCTGGCCGCCGCGGCGCTGACCGCGGCCCTGCTGGCGGCGGCCAGCATCGCCGCGTTCGGCTGGCATACGGTGCCGGCCTTCCTGACCGCGACCGCGGATGTCGGTGACATGCTGATTCATGAAGGCATTCGCGCCTGGTACGTCAGCCCGACGCTGCTGGCCTCGGTGCGGCTTGCCGGCGGCGCGCCGGCGCTGGCCTACGCGTTGCAGGCGGTGCTGTCGCTGGCGACGATCGGGGCGCTGGCGTGCGTCTGGCATCGCCATCGCGATACCGGCCTGCGTGCCGCCGCGCTGGCCCTGGCGGCGATGCTGGCCACGCCGTATCTCTGGTACTACGAGCTGGCGTGGCTCGGCATCGCGGTGGCGGGACTCGCGGTGGAAGGCGCGCGGCGCGGCTGGATGCCGGGGGAGCGTCTGCTGCTGGTCGCGCTGTGGTGCATGCCGCTGCTGATGTTCGCCAATGCGTTGGCGCAGCAGTGGCAGGGTGGGGTGCAGCTGCTGGCGTTGGGCATGGCCGCGGTATTGCGCCGTGCATGGCGCAGCGGCACCGATGTCGCCACCGACGGGGGAAATGGACATGTCACGACATGACAGGATCGGCGGAGCGGCCGCGCGCCGCCGCGACCCTGCTGGAGCGGGGAGGAGAACCGCCGGGGGCGCCGGGGAGGGCGCCCCCAAAGGCGGCCAGCATGGCGCCGCGGAGGACGGTCGGTGCTGTGCTTCATCTGCTGGCCCGGATGGCGATGTCGCGGGCGATGCATCGCCCAGCGCTTCCTTCGCTTCCCCGTTGATGGCGTCCCGCGATCGCCGGACGCCCTGGCAGCGCGATACCCGCCTGCTGTCGCTGGTCGCGCCCTGCTACAACGAGAGCGACGCGATCGTGCCGTTCTTCTCGCGCGTGATCCCGGTGCTCGAAGCGATCCCCGGCATCCGCTTCGAGATCGTCTGCGTCAACGACGGCAGCGGCGACGACACGCTGCCGCGGCTGCTGGCGCAGGCCCGCGCCGATCCGCGCATCCGCGTGATCGACCTGACCCGCAACTTCGGCAAGGAGGCTGCCCTGACGGCGGGCATCGACGAGGCGTTCGGCGATGCGGTGGTGCCGATCGATGTCGATCTGCAGGACCCGCCCGAACTGATCGGCGAGATGGTGGCGCGCTGGTGCGACGGCGCCGAGGTGGTGCTGGCCCAGCGCGTCGACCGTGCCTGCGATTCGTGGCTCAAGCGCGTGACCGCCGGCGCCTACTACCGGCTGCACAACCGCATGTCGGAACTGCGGCTGCCGGAGAACGTCGGCGACTTCCGCCTGATGGACCGCGCGGTCGTCAACGCGCTGAAGAGCCTGCCCGAGCGGCGCCGCTTCATGAAGGGACTGTTCGCCTGGGTCGGGTTCCATACGGTGACCGTTCCGTACACGCGCGAGCCGCGCAGCGCGGGGCAGTCCAAGTTCTCCGGCTGGCGGCTGTGGAACTTCGCGCTCGAGGGCATCACCAGCTTCAGCACGGTGCCGCTGCGCAGCTGGACCTATATCGGCCTGGCGGTCGCCTTCGCCGCCTTCTGCTATGGCAGCTTCATCATCGGCCGCACGCTGTGGCTCGGCGTCGACGTGCCGGGCTACGCCTCGCTGCTGTGCGCGCTGCTGTTCTTTGGCGGACTGCAGTTGATCGGCGTCGGCGTGGTCGGCGAATACGTCGGCCGGATCTATCACGAGACCAAGGGCCGTCCGATCTATCTGGTGCGCCGGCGCTACCAGGAGCGTCCCGCCACGCAGGGGATCGGCGGCCGCCGCGTGATCGAGCTGGCGGCGGTGCAGCGTGGCGCGCGTACGCGCTGACGCTTGGCCCCATCGATCAGCGCCAATTGCGCCGCGGCAGGCGACGGCCGCGGCGTTTTCCTGTCGGCGGCGGCCGTCCGCTAGACCGCGCGCGCCACCGCCAGCAGCGATACCCCGAACGGCAAGGTGCCATGCCGCAGCCAGAGCCGCTCGCTGCGAAACAGCGCGTACAGCAGTGCGTTCAGCAACGCCGGCGGCATCGCGGTGCCGGTCGAGCCGCCGGCCTCGCCGGGCACGCCATGCTCGGGGTGCCGCGCATGCAGCGCGTCGCGCAAACGGTCGTGCCAGCGCGCCGCCACCGCCAGTGGAAACAGCACGGTGTTGAAGTAGCTCAGCGTTTCCACGCGCAGCCCGGCGTTACCGAGGCGCGTGCTCAGCGCGGTACGGCGATAGCGGCGCTGATGGTGCAAAAAGACATCATGGCGGCTCCAGAGCCACGGATGTGCCGGCACGGTGATCAGCGCTGCGCCGCCGGGCCGCAGCAGTCCACGCACCGCCAGCAGCGCGCCGGCATCGTCGGCGATGTGCTCGAGGCAGTCGAGCAGACAGACCAGATCGAAGCTGCCCGGGCGGAACGGCATCGTGTCGGGACAACGGCCGTCGGCAATCGGATAGCGGCCGGCCGTCTTGGCCACGGCCAGCCGTCGCGCCATCGCGTCCATTTCGAGTCCGCTGACCGTGCCGAAGCGCGCCAGCATGTCGAGATTGCCGCCGGTGCCGGCGCCGATCTCGAGGATCGCGGCGCCGGGCGGGAGCGCCAGCTGCGCGAGCACCGCGGCGACGATGTCGCGGCGCGCGCGGAACCACCAGTGGTCGGCTTCGGTCTGCGCCATTTCGAGATAGGCTTGCGGCGACATGATGCTCTCCTAGGGTAGAGGCCGCTCGGCTGGCGGCGGGCAATCGCGCGTGGCGTACAGCGACCAGTGCCCGGCGGAGCGCACCGATTCGACACGGCAGTCCGCCGTGGCGAAAAAGCCCGTGGGCAGAGGCGTCGCGCGCCGCACGAACAGATAGCGATAGCGTCCGGCGCCGTGGCGGTGCCAGTCGAAGCTGGCCGGGAAGGCGTTGTCCAGCATCTCGGCGGGGCCAAGGGGCGGCGCATGGCCGCCGCGATAGCGGACGATCTGCGGCAGGAACCAGGCGAAGTTGAAATCGACCAGCCCCTGCCGCCGGGCCTGGTACCACAGCGGGAAGTGCTGATAGGCGCCGGGATGCGCGGCGGCCTTGCTGCCGGCCTCGAATATCAGCATCAGGGCGCGCTGGCCGGGCGCGGCCGCGGCGAGCACCGCGTCGAAATCGCGCGTCTCGTCGGCGAAGGCCAGCGCGCGCCGCGCCTGCCAGCCCAGGTGCAGCGCGCACGCCGCGCACAGCGCGACCGCGCACCAACGCGCGCGCATCGCGCGCCTCGGGCCGGCAGTGCCGGCCGGCATCGCGAACAGCAACGCATAGCAGGGCAGCAGCAGGATCCCGAAGCGCTGGAACAGGAAGGCGGTGCGCATCGCGTAGTGCGGCACGCACAGCCAGATCAGCAGCACGGCGGCGAGGGGCAGCCAGGCGTGCGGCAGATGCCAGCGCGGCCGCAGGCCCATCGCCCACGGCGCCGCCAGCATCAGCAGTGTGGCCAGTGCGAACGGCAGATGCGCCGACCACGCGCCCCAGGGCGACACCAGCAGCAGCGGCAAGCGCATCCAGTCCCAGCGCCATTCGATGGCCGGCCATGCGTAGTCGAGCGTGGCTTCGAGCCGCTGGGCATGACCGGCATACAGCAGCGCGAGCAGCGCCAGCACCGCGTAGGGCATCAGCGCGAACAGCAAGCTGCGCGGCGTCGGTGGTGCCGGTGTCGTCGGTCGTGAGCCGTCATGGCGGGCGAATGCGAACAGCACGCTGGCAGCGCCCACCGCGCCGGCGAACAGGAACACCAGCCCATGCGCGACGAACAGCAGCGCGCCGCCGAGCACGATCGCCGCGCCGGTCCGCAGCGTCGGCGCCCGCGCGTGGCGCCAGGCGGGCAGCAGGAACAGCAGGCCCAGTGGCACCGCCAGCAGGAAGGTCAGGAAGCCCCATTCATAGGCGAAGCCGAAGAAGCCCGGCACGAACAGCCAGTCGAGCCGCGCATCGGCGCCGACGCGCCGGCGCAGCGCGATACCGGCGCCGACATAGGCCAGGTATGCCGCCGACAGCAGCAGCTTCAGCGCGGCCGTCACCGGCATCCACCACGACAGCGCCAGCGCGGCGCCATAGCCGAGCAGATAGGGCGTGAACGGATTGATGCGCAGCTCGTGCCGCCATGGCGAGGTGCCGGCCAGCAGATCGCGCAGCGCGGCGACCTGGCCGGCATGCTGCGGCAGGTCGATCATCGCGGGATACGGGGCGAGCCAGGGGAGCGTCGCGCCCGCGGCGACCAGGGCGAGCAGCGGGAGCCGATTGGCAATGGCGCGAAGGCCAGCGGCGCGCGTGCGCGTGGGGCGAACGCCTGTTGCCTTCTCCCCCAACCCCTCTCCCGCAAGCGGGAGAGGGGACGCGCGGGGGCCGGCGCCTGCCGAGCCACGACCGGGCGCATGGTGTTCTTCCTCGCCCGTATGGTGTTCTCCCTCTCCCGCTTGCGGGAGACGGTCGGGGAGAGGGCCGGGGAGAGGCTCGGGGAAAGGGCCGGGGAAAGGGCCGGGGCCGGGCGCTCGCATGGCCGCCGTCGTTCGTCCCTGCATCGTCCGCCTCTGCGGAAACGCCCAATGCCGCGCGCCCAGATACGTCAGCACGGTATAGACGATCATGCCGCCGCATTGCGCGAGCAGGCTGCGCGGTCCCAGCTCGCCGGACAACATCAGTACCATCGCCAGGTTCGCCGCGTAGCCGAGCGCGCAAACGATGCCGAACCGCCACAGGCTGGCGGGCACATCGCCGCGATGCGCGAACGTCCAGCGCCGGTTCAGCGCGTAGCTCCACAGGAAGCCCACCGCATAGCCGGCCGCGTTGGCCGCGGCCGGCTGCCAGTCCAGTCCGCGCAGCGCGAGCCAGATCGCGGCGAAGCCTAGCGCGGAATTGCTGGCGCCGACCAGCAGGTAGCGCAGGCCGGTGTGGCGGACGGCGGCGTGCGGCCGCGGGCTGGCGGATGGCATGCGGGCGGCCTCCGGGCGCGATCGGTCACGGGACGCGATGGTGCGAGGGCGCTCAGCCCTCGCGCACCACCAGTCCGAGGTCCTGCCGGCGTACCTGCAGCTTGTAGTCGCGCATCATCCGGAACAGCGTCACGCGCGATACGCCGAGTTCGGCCGCCACATCGATCAGCCGCTCGTGATGGCGTTGCAGCGCTTCGCGGATCGCGTTGCACTCGGCGGCCTCGCGCACCGCGGCCAGCGTGCAGGGATGCGTCTCGGCGGGCGGCTGCAGGTCGAGATCGGCGGGACGGATCACGCCGCCCTCGCACATCGCCGCGGCATGGCGGATCCGGTTGATCAGTTCGCGCACATTGCCTGGCCATCGATGCACGGTCAGCGCGCGCATCGCCGAGTTGGAAAAGCCCTTGATGCGGGCCGGCGACTGGCGGCGAATCTCGTTCAGGATGTGTTCGGCCAGCAGCACGATGTCGCCGCCGCGCTCGCGCAGCGCGGGCTGACGGATGCGCAGCACGCACAGCCGGTGATACAGGTCCTGGCGGAAGCGGCCGGCGGTCACGGCGGCCTCGAGGTCGACGTGCGTGGCCGACACGATGCGCGCATCGACGGCGACCGATTCGGTGCCGCCCAACCGCTCGATGCAGCCGGTCTCGAGAAAGCGCAGCAGGCTGGTCTGGCTCTCCAGCGGCATGTCGCCGATCTCGTCGAGAAACAGCGTGCCGCCCTGGGCCAGCTCGATGCGGCCGGGTTTGCGCTTGAGCGCGCCGGTGAACGCGCCGCGCTCGTAGCCGAACAGTTCGGACTGCAGCAGCGCGGGCGGGATCGCCGCGCAGTTCAGCGCGACGAAGGGCTGCGCGGCACGCGCCGAGGCGCGATGAATCGCCTGCGCGGCCAGTTCCTTGCCGGTTCCCGATTCGCCGCCGATCAGCACCGGTGCGTCCCAGCGCGCGACCTTGGCGATGCCGCGGAACAGCGCCTGCATCGCCTCGCATTCGCCGACCATGCCCGAGGGACCCAGTGCACGCGCATTGGGTGCCTGGCTGTCCTGGCGCAGTTGCACCATGCCCCAGGCGTGCCCCAGCCGCTGCGCCAGCGTCACCGATTCGAACGGCGCGGTCAGATAGTCGATGAAATACAGCCCCAGCAGCCGGCGGGCGGTCGGGGTCAGCCGGTCGCGGCAGTCGACCATCGCGATCCACGCGACATTGGGCTGCGCGAACCAGGGCTCGAGCGCCTCCAGTTCGATGTCGTCGATCTCGCCGCTCAGGTCGAGCAGGCCGGCGATCGGCTGCTCCTCGAGCGGGTGCG
Source organism: Cupriavidus sp. UGS-1 (assembly GCF_021213615.1). NCBI lineage: Bacteria > Pseudomonadati > Pseudomonadota > Betaproteobacteria > Burkholderiales > Burkholderiaceae > Cupriavidus > Cupriavidus sp. UGS-1. The sequence goes on from NZ_JAJQJF010000006.1 coordinate 113,019, forward strand.
CTTCGATCTCGTGCGCGTTGGCGGCGAACAGCAGCTTCCAGCCACGCTGGCTGAGGAAGCGGCAAAGATTGGCCTCGTGGTGCTGCGATACGAACAGCAGCGGGCGGGTGATGGAGCCGCTCATGGTGATTCCCCCGGATTCTTCTTATTGCCATGGCGGGCGCGGGAAAGGTCCCGCGCCCGCCACGGTTCCGGCCGGCGCCAAGCCGTCCCAGACAGACGTGCCCGTCGCCGCTCTCCGCTTGCGCGAAGACGCCCATCCCCAACCAGGCAATGAGCAGACCCTCCCATTGCCCGACCGCTGCTTCGAAATGACCAGTGGCCAGTGGCGCATCGCCTGTGTTGTGGCGCCGCGCATGGCGGTCATGGTGCCGCCTTTATCTGCCCGGCGTTGCGGCGTGCCTTGCATGAGGCCGCACGCGTTTTGTAACGATTCGCTCAGCGATGAGCGTGCCACGCGTCATAAGGCGTTGATTTTTATGACGTTTACTTTCGTGCACTTGTTACATCGACGGGATCTTGTAACACCTTGTATCCGGCATGGAACGAGGCCCGGCCGCGGGGCGATGCACTCCAGTGCATAAGGCGCGAAGGATGAGGCGAACGATTCTTATTCTTCGGTCCGAAAGTAGCGTAAAAGGCAGTTTTCGTCGGACACCTGGCACATGACTTCATCCGCACTGGCAGCGGGGAAGGGTTTTCTCCGATGGGGCAGCAGGTCCGCCAGCCGAGCCAAATGGTTGCAAAACCTTTACAGCACTGCACTACCAGGGAAACGGCGACTCGGAGCGCTGCATGCGCCGCGGCATGGTGGCATCGGCTGGATGGGCGGCGTGCGCATGAGCCGGTGAGGGCGAACTGGTGACGCCGGCAGCGCATGTGTGCCACATAAGGGCGCAAGACTCATCCATTTGACGTAAGCGGTGCGCCTACGGCGCCGCGGATCCGCGCCCGGCCGAAGTGTTCCGGCTGTGAAACACGCGACGCGAAAGGGTTACCTGGCTGGCCCCCGCCGATACGCCGCTGTGTCAGTCGAGCGCACCGGCATCGGCATCGGCACCGGCATCGGCATTGCCGTCGGGCAGGCGCGACGCCTCGATCTGCTGGCGCAGCCACGCGTGCATGCGCCGGATCGCGCTTTCGTGCGGATGGCCTTCGCGCCAGATCATCCAGTACTGCAGCGTCGACGGAATCCGCGTGGCGCCAATCTGCACCAGCGCGCCGCTGACCAGGTAGTCGTGCGCCAGCAACGCGCGCGCCGTCGCCACGCCGACGCCGGCGACCGCCGATTGCAGCAGCATGCCGGCATCCTGGAAGATCGGCCCGCGCTCCGGCTCGTGGGTCGGCAAGCCGGCCTGCTCGAGCCAGTCGCGCCAGGAGCGCAGCGCGAAGCGCAGCATCGGCAGGCGCGGCAGGTCCGTCACCGTGAAGCCGGGATAGCGGGCCAGCAGCGCGGGGCTGGCCACCGCGATCACGGTGTCCTCGATCAGCCGGTGGCATTCGAAGCCGGGCAGGTCGACGCGCTGGTGCCAGATGCCGACGTCGACCGAATACGGGTCCGGCGGCGGGATCTCGGCGTGCAGGCGCAGGTGCACGTCGAGCATCGGCATCGCCTCGTACAGGCTCGGCAGCCGCCGGATCAGCCAGGCGTTGGCCAGGTCCGCCATCACGCTGACCTCGAGCCGGACCGCGGGTTGCTCGCCCTCCCCGCCGGCCTCGTTCAGCGCCTGCTGCAGCCCGTCCAGTGCGGCGCGGACCCGTTCGGCCAGCCGCGCGCCGACGCTGGTCGGCAGCATGCGGGCGCCGGCGCGCTGGAACAGCTTGGTGCCCAGGCTCTGCTCCAGCGCGCGCACATGGTGGCTGATCGCGCTGTGCGTCAACGCCAGTTCCTCGGCGGCGCGCGAGAAGCTGCGATGGCGCGCCGCCGCCTCCAGCGCGCGCAGCGCCTGCAGCGGGGGAAGATGCGGAACCTGGGCCATGGGTCGATGGAAGAGACGAGGGAAAAAGAGATGGAGGAAGCGGCACAATCGGACGCGCGCCGTCAAATTCTACTCACAATCCGGGCTGGAATTCTTCGTTGGTGCCGGCACGCCGGAGCGCGGACAATCCGCGCATGACAACCGCAACGCATTCTCCTTCCGGCCTCCCGTCGGGCCTTCCCGCCGCCGCCAGCGCCCTGCGCTGGCGCGTGCTGGCGATCTTCTCGCTCGGCTTCTTCGTTTCCTACGTCTACCGGGGCGTCAATTTCGGCTTCGCGCCGTATCTGTCGCGGGAGTTGGGGCTGTCTGCCGCCGATCTCGGCCTGCTGACCAGTTGCTATTTCCTCGGCTTTGCCTGCGCGCAACTGCCAGCCGGCCTGCTGCTGGACCGCTTCGGCCCGCGCCGTACCGAGGCCGCGCTGCTGCTGGTGGCGGCGGCCGGCACGCTGCTGTTCGCGCTGGGCGAGGGCATGGCGGCGCTGGCGGCCGGGCGCATGCTGATCGGCGTCGGCGTGTCGGTCTGCCTCGGGGCCGCGATCCAGGCACTGTCGATGTGGTTTCCGCTGTCGCGCATGCCGCTGCTGAACGGGTTGGTGATGGCGATCGGCGGCCTCGGCGCGGTGGTCGTCGGTACGCCGCTCGACTGGCTGTTGTCGCTGGTCGACTGGCGCGCGGTCTGCATGGGACTGGGCGGCGTCACGCTGGCGATGGCGCTGCTGCTGTGGTTCGGCGCGCCCGAGGCGGTGCGGCCCGGCGCGCGCGAAAGTCTCGGCGCGCAATGGCGCGGCACCGTCGCGATCCTGCGCAGCGCGCCGTTCTGGCGCGTGGTGCCGCTGACGCTGCTGAACCAGGGCGTGTTCCTGGCCGTGCAGAGCCTGTGGGTCGGCGCCTTCCTGCGCGATGTCGGCGGCGTCGGGCCGGCGCAGGCGGCGCGGCTGGTTTCGCTGATCGGCTTCGCGATGATGGGCGGCTGCGTGGTGACCGGCTGGGCGGCACGCCATCTGGAGCGGCTCGGCGTCAGCCTCTACGTGTTCGCCGGGGCCGGCATGACGATGTTCATCGTGGTGCAGGCGCTGCTGATGGCCGGCGCGCCGTTGCCGGCCTGGCTGCTGTGGGCCGGCTACGGCGTGTTCGGCTCGACCGGCATCCTGACCTACGCGGTGCTGGCGCGCCAGTTCGACGGCGCGATGATTGGGCGTGCGACCACCGCGCTGACGCTGACGGTATTCCTGGCGATCTTCGTCTGCCAGCTCGGCATCGGCATGGTGCTCGACCTGTGGCCGGCGGTGGAGGGCCGCTATCCGGTGCGCGCCCATCTGGCGGCATGGGCCGTGCTCGTCGGCTTGCAGGTGCTGGCGGCGATCTGGTACTGGATGGGCGCGCGGCGGCATCGCGGCGCGACCGCGGCCTAGCGTAGCGCCGCGCTACAGCACGATCGGCCGGTCGTCGAGCTCGTTCGGATTGCCGTCGCCGTGCTGCGGGAAATGCCGGGCCAGCAGCGCGTGGACCTGCGCCACGGTGGCCAATACCGGCTCGATCGACAGGTCGGTGGCGAGGCCGTGCGCCAGCGACTGGCACAGCGCGGCCCAGGTCTCGCGGTCCACGCGCGCATCGATGCCGCGGTCGGCCAGCAGCTCGACCGCATGATCGGCCAGGTTGATATAGAGCAGCACGCCGGTGTGGTCGGCGGTGTCCCAGACCTCGAGCGCGGCGAACAGCGCGCGGGCGCGCTCGCGCGGCGTCACGCCGGCCCAGGCCTGCGCCGCCGGCAGGCTCGACTCGATGACCACGCGCACTTCGCCGCGATGCTGGCGCTCGCCGTCGCGCACCGCGCGTTGCAGCCGCGACAAGGCATCGGGCGGGAAGTGCCGGTGCGCGAACGAGACCGGGGTCAGCGCATGGCGCAGCGCGCGCCGCAGGCCGCGCGAGGGGGAAGGTGAGCGGGAAGGGGTGGGCATGATGTCGTTCCCTTACCAGTTGCCGGAGGCGCCGCCCCCATCGAAGCCGCCGCCGCCTCCACCGCCGAAGCCGCCACCGCCACCAAAACCACCACCACCGAAGCCGCCGCCGCCATGGTGGCGGCCCCAGCCGCCACCGAGGCCACCGAGCCCGCCGAGTCCCCCCAGCGTGCCGGCAGCCGTATCCCAGCCGCGCCGGCCGACGACGATCTGGCGCCGGCGTCCGCGCGTCGCCGAGAACAGGAAGAAGGCGATGATCAGCAGCGGAAACAGCACCGGCAGCCAGTCGTCCAGTCCGCTCTGCCGAGCCTGCTTGCGCGCCTGCGGCCCGGGCAAGCCTTCCTTGTCGATGGTCGCCTGGATCGCCGAGATGCCGGCCGCCAGGCCGCCATAGAAATCGTTCTGGCGGAAATGCGGCGCCATGATGTCCTGCAGGATCCGTTTGGACATCGCATCGGTCAGCGAGCCCTGCACGCCGCGGCCGACTTCGAGCCGCATCTTGCGCAGCCCGGGCGGATTGTCCTTGGCGATCAGCACGATCACGCCGTCATCGATGCCCTGGCGGCCGGCGCGCCAGGCGTCCGCCACGCGGATGCCGTAGGCGTCGATCGTTTCCGGATCGGTGGTCGGCACCATCAGCACGAAGATCTGGCTGCCGCGCGTGCGCTCGTATTCGCCCAGCACGTTTTCCAGCGCGCTGCGCTGCGCGGGCGCCAGCGTGCCGGTCAGGTCGGTGACGCGCTGGGTCAGCGGCGGCACGGCGACGAAGCCGTCGGCCTGCGCCTGTGCCTGCGCCGCGCCGGCCACGCCGAGCAGCATCGCCAGCGCGAGCATCGGCGCAAGCACCGGCACCAGCATCGGCATCAGCATCGGCATCAGCATCGACGCCGGCGATGCGCGCAGCCAGCGCCGGAGTCCTGCGGCGAAGATCATCGGCACGAGGATCAGAACTTGACCGCGGGCGGGGTCGAGATCGCCTTCTCGTTCTCGACGGTGAACGAGGGCTTGACCTCGTAGTTGAAGATCATCGCGGTCAGATTGGTTGGGAAGCTACGGGCCAGCACGTTGTAGTCGCGCACCGCGGCGATATAGCGCTGGCGCGCGACCGTGATGCGGTTCTCCGTTCCTTCCAGCTGCGATTGCAGGTCGCGGAAGGCGGCGTCGGCCTTCAGTTGCGGATAGTTTTCGGCGACCGCGAGCAGCCGCGACAGCGCGCCGCTCAGTTCGCCCTGCGCCTGCTGGAAGCGCTGGAACGCTTGCGGGTCGTTCAGTGTCTCGGGCGTGACCTGGATGCTGGTGGCGGTGGCGCGCGCGCGGGTCACGGCTTCGAGCGTCTCGCGCTCATGCGAGGCGTAGCCTTTGACGGTATTGACCAGGTTCGGAATCAGGTCGGCGCGGCGCTGGTATTGATTGACGACCTCGCCCCAGGCCGCCTTGATGGCTTCGTCCTTGGCCTGGAAGTCGTTGTAGCCGCAGGCGCTCAGCAGGCTCGCCAGCCAGGCCAGCAGCAGCCAGCGCAGCGGCCGCAGCGACGACAGGGAAAATCGCGACGAAGCGAAGGTCGGCGACGAAGAAAGGAAGGCGCGCATCGGAAAACTCCGTGGATCATCGGAACGCCAGCAGTGTAGCGCACCAGCCGCTTGATGCATCCACGGAGCGGGCCCTTGCGCAGGGCCCTTGCGCAGGGCCTTCAGGCTGGCCGCGGCCTTACAGCGCGGCGAACGCCCGGCGCGCGGCCTCGAAGGTTGCCTCGAGGATCGCGTCGTCGTGCTGCGCGCCGACGAAGCCCGCCTCGAAGGCGGACGGCGCCAGGTAGACGCCGTTGTCGAGCATCGCGTGGAAGAAGCGGTTGAAGCGCGCGGTATCGCATTGCGTGACCTCGGCAAAGCTGGCCGGCACGCCCTCGCGGAAATACAGCCCGAACATGCCGCCGACCGAATCCGCGGCGAACGGCACGCCCGCGGCGCGCGCGGCCTCTAGCAGGCCATCGGCAAGCTTGCGGGTTTGCGCGGCGAGCCGGTCGTGGAAGCCCGGCGCCTGGATCAGCTTCAGCGTCGCCATGCCGGCCGCCACCGCCAGCGGGTTGCCCGACAGCGTGCCGGCCTGGTAGACGCCGCCCAGCGGCGCCAGTTTGGCCATGATGTCGCGGCGGCCGCCGAAGGCCGCCGCCGGCATGCCGCCGCCGATCACCTTGCCCAGGCACGTCATGTCGGGCGTGATGCCGTAGTGCGCCTGCGCGCCGCCCAGCGCGACGCGAAAGCCCGTCATGACCTCGTCGAAGATCAGCACGGCCCCATCGGCGCTGCACAGCTTGCGCATCGCCTGCAGGAAGGCATCGCTGGCGCGCACCAGGTTCATGTTGCCGGCCACCGGCTCGACGATCACCGCGGCGATCTCGCCGGCGTGGGTGGCGAAGGCCTGTTCCAGCTGCTCGACGTTGTTGTACTCGAGCACCATCGTGTGGCGCGTGACGTCCGCCGGCACGCCGGCCGACGACGGCGCGTTCTGCGTGGTGTCGGCGAAGGTCAGCAGGCCCGAGCCGGCCTTGACCAGCAGGCTGTCGGCATGGCCGTGATAGCAGCCTTCGAACTTGATGATCAGATCGCGCCCGGTGAAGCCGCGCGCCAGCCGCAGCGCGCTCATGGTTGCCTCGGTGCCCGACGACACCAGCCGCACCTGCTCGATCGACGGCACCAGCTTGCAGATTTCCTCGGCCATTTCGATCTCGGCCTCGGTCGGCGCGCCGAACGAGAAGCTGCCGGCGGCGACCTGTTGCACGGCCCGGACCACGTCCGGATGGGCGTGGCCGACGATCATCGGGCCCCACGAGCCGATGTAGTCGATATAGCGCTGGCCGTCCGCATCCCACATATAGGGACCTTCGGCGCGCTCGATGAAGCGTGGCGTGCCGCCGACCGAGCGGAACGCCCGCACCGGCGAATTGACGCCGCCGGGAATGGTCTGCTGGGCGCGGTCGAAAAGCTGCTGGTTTCGTGACATGTCGTGATCTGCCTGGAGGAGGAGGGGCGGCGCTGCCGGGGACGGATGCGGGCGGACGCCAATTCGCGCGAACCGTATGCGATCGGCCGCAATCCGCGTCAATCGCCATCGATATCGGCGCCAAATACCGGGATGCCGGTGGCGCGCCGCGCGTCGATTCGGTACCATCTGCGCTGAATTTTAATCGAGACGTCACCACCCTATGGAATACAAGACCTGGATGTGCCTGATTTGCGGATGGATCTACGATGAAGCCGCCGGCGCGCCCGAAGATGGCATCCCGCCCGGAACCAAGTGGGAGGATGTGCCGATCAACTGGACCTGCCCGGAATGCGGCGCCCGCAAGGAAGACTTCGAGATGGTGGCGATCTGAGGGAAGCTCGACGTTCCCGCCCTTGATATTCGTCCGGTATTACGCACGGATCCCCGCACAAGAAACCAGCCGACGGCGGCCATCGCCGCCACCGTCCGGCCGCGGCCGGCCTAGCCCGAGAACGGCCCGCGCCCCCGCAGCGCATTGGCCACCATCATCAGCGCCAGCAGGAACGGCAGCGCCACATACAGGCACCAGTGGACCCGGTCGCCGATCGTTTCGCCCCATTTGCGCTTGAACACCTGCAGCCGCGGCATGCCAGACGGATTGGTGGCGCGCTTGTGGTTGACGTGCCAGGCCATCCAGAAAAAAAAGATGGCGAAGGCGACCGAGAGGAAATTGATATTACCCATGGTGGATGGCGATGGTTTTGAGGGTGGTGAAGCCGTATAGCGCCTCGAAACCCTTTTCGCGCCCGTGGCCCGACTGTCCGGAGCCGCCGAACGGCAATTCGACGCCGCCGCCGGCGCCATAGTTGTTGATGAAGACCTGGCCTGCGCGCACCTTGCGGGCAAGGCGCAGCTGGCGCGCGCCGTCGCGCGTCCAGATGCCGGCGACCAGCCCATAGGGCGTGCCGTTGGCCAGCGCGATCGCGTCCTGCTCGTCGTCGAAGGGCATCGCCGCCAGCAGCGGGCCGAACACCTCTTCCTGCGCCAGCCGGTGCGTCGCCGGCACGTCGCGCAGCAGCATCGGCACCTGGTAGTAGCCGGTTTCCGGCGCGTCGGCGACGATCTGGCCCTGCGCCATCACCGGAATGCCGGCGTGCTGCGCGTCGGAGACAAAGTCCCAGACCCGCTGCTGCTGCTTGCGGCTGATCAGCGGTCCGCATTCGAGGTCCTGCTCCGCGGGGCCGACCCGCAGCGACTCGAACACCATCGCCAGCCGGTCCAGCAGCGCGTCGTACAGCGGCCGCTCGACCAGCAGCCGGCTGCCGGCCGAGCAGGTCTGCCCGGCGTTCTGCACGATGCCGCGCACCACGACCGGCACCAGCGCATCGACATCGGCGTCGGCGAACACGATCTGCGGCGACTTGCCGCCCAGCTCGAGCGTGACCGGCACATGGTTCTCGGCGGCCATCTGCGCGACCATCCTGCCGGTCTGCGGCGAGCCGGTGAACGACAGGTGGTCGATGCCGGGATGGCGCGCCAGCGCCGCGCCGGCCTCGTGCCCATAGCCGGTCACGACGTTCAGCGCGCCCTCGGGCAGGCCCACCTCGGCGGCCAGTTCCGCCACGCGCAGCAGCGACAGGCAGGCGTCCTCGGCGGGCTTGACCACGCAGGCGTTGCCGGCGGCCAGCGCCGCGCCGACGCTGCGGCCGAAGATCTGCAGCGGATAGTTCCACGGCACGATATGGCCGGTGACGCCATGCGGCTCGCGCACGGTCAGCACCGTATAGCCGTTCTGATACGGGATGGTCTGGCCGTGCAGCTTGTCGGCCGCGCCGGCGTAGAACTCGAAATAGCGGGCGATCGCGCGGGCATCGGCGTGCGCCTGGCTCAGCGGCTTGCCGGTGTCGCGCGCCTCGAGCGCGGCCAGTTCGGCCTCGTGCTCGGCGAGTTTGCGCGCCAGATCGGTCAGCAGCCGGCCTCGCTCGGCGGCGGCCAACGCGCCCCAGGCGCCATCGAAGGCCTGGCGCGCGGCATAGACCGCGGCGTTGATATCGGTCGCGTTGCCGCGCGCAATCTCGGCGAAGGGCGCGCCGGTGGAGGGGTCGAACACCTTGATGCGCATGCCGGAATCCGGCGCCATCAGGCGGTTGGCAACGAAGTGCTGGGCGTGCATCGTCATGCTCCGGCTGAAATTCCAAGCCGGCATTATCGCCCAGCCGGACCGGGTAACCGCAACGCACGGCGCCGGCACAGGCCTGCGCAGGCCGGTTGCCGCGTGTCGTCCGCCTGTCGGTTCCGGGTCAGACCGAGCCGCTATAATGCCGGCCATCGTCAAACCTTGGCCAAATACCGGCCGAACACAGGCATCTGGAGAACCGCATGAGCTTCAATCTCGTCCCGCCGGGCAAGGACATCCCGAACGACTTCAACGTGATCATCGAGATCTCGGCCCAGAGCGATCCGGTCAAGTACGAGGCCGACAAGGAAACCGGCCTGCTGTTCGTCGACCGCTTCATCGGCACCGGCATGCGCTATCCGGCCAACTACGGCTTCATTCCGCAGACGCTGTCGGGCGACGGCGACCCGGTCGACGTGCTGGTGATCACCCCGTTCCCGATCCTGGCCGGCGCGGTGGTGCGCTGCCGCGCGCTGGGCATGCTGAAGATGACCGACGAAGCCGGCGTTGACGCCAAGCTGGTGGCGGTGCCGGTCGACAAGCTGTCGCCGGCCACGGCTTACATGAAGGGCCTGTCGGACGTGCCGCAGAACACGCTGGACCAGATCAAGCACTTCTTCGAGAACTACAAGGCGCTCGAGGCCGGCAAGTGGGTCAAGGTCGAGGGCTGGGGCGGCATCGAGGAAGCGCACAAGGAAATCACCGACGGCGTGGCCAACTACAAGAAGTAAGACTCTTCTGTTCGGGCTGCGCGCTCCCCCGGCGCGCACCGATCAGAACCATTGCCGCAGGCGCCGCAGCGCCGGCGGCAGACGCGGCACCGGCCTCGCCTTCGAGGTCAGGTCCGCGGCAGCGGCCGCCGTTGCGACCCGCTGCTCCGCCTTCCCTTTCATTCCTTCCCCTGCCGTTGTCCCGTCGGCGCCCATCGCGGCGGCGTTGACCGCGGCATGGACTGCGGCGTGCACGGCCGGCACCGTCTGCGCCAGCGCGGCCCGCAGCGGCGTACCGCAGGCTTGCGCGACCGCGGTCTCGCCGACCATCCCGCCTTGCTGCAACTGCCGGCGCTCGTCCGCGTCGAGCCACAGGCCGGCGTCGAGGAAGGCCCGCATCGCATCGACGCGTCCCGCCCTGCAGGCCTCGAAGATCGGCCGCTCGCCCGCGCCGTTGCGCGCCTGCGGGTCCGCGCCGCGCGACAGCAGCAGCGACACCGTGGCGGCATGGCCCGCGGCGGCGGCCGCATGCAGCGGCGTGCGTTGCTGCCGGTCGCGCTCGGCCAGGCTCGCGCCCTGTTCGAGCAGCCAGCCGATCGCCGCGCGGTTGCCGTGATAGGCGGCCTCGTTCAGCGCGCTGCGCCCATTGTCGTCGCGCGCCAAGGGGTCGGCGCCCTGGATCTTCAGCCACGCCAGCAGCGTGCGCGTGCGTTCGCCATGGTCCTCGTGCGTGGCCAGCTGCATCGGCAGGCGGCCGGCCTCGGTCCGCCTGTGCGGATCGGCGCCAAGCTTCAACAGCGATACCGCGAGCGCGAATTCGTGATGCTCGCAGGCGAGATGGAAGGCGTTGCGGCCGTCCGGGCCGGCACGGTCGACAAAGGCGCGGCGCTCGCCTTGCGGCACGGTCTGCACGACCGCCTGAACCACATCGAGCCGGCCCTCGCGGCAGGCCTGCAGCCAGCCCTGATGCAGCCCCGCATCGACCACGCCGGCATGGCGCTCGCCACGCAGCCGCGCCACCGCCTGCGCAATGCGCGCCTGCTGCTCGACCGTGGGCAGGTTCAAGGCGTCGAGCTGTTCCTTCAGCTCGCACAGCATCGCTTCGAGCGCGCTCCATTCGTGCTCGAGATCCGCGCGCAAGGCCGCCCACCGCTGCGGCGGCCCGAAGGCGAAGCGCCGGTGCACGGCCATCTCGTCGTCCAGACGTTGGCCAAAGCGCGCGACCCGGCGCGCCAGTTCGCCGGCGTCGAGCGGGACGAAGCCACTGCCGTCCTCGGCCACGACCTGCGCGGTCTTCGTATCGGGCATGCGCGCCTCGATGGTTTCGCGATAGCGGGCGGCGATCGTCGCGGCCAGCGCGTCCAGCTCGGTGAGATAGTGCTGCGTCAAAGCCTGCTGCGCCTGCTGCGTGCCGATGGCCCGTTCGGCGGTCTTTTCGGCGGCCTCGGCCTCAGCCTCGGCATCGCGCAGCAGCGTCAACTGAAGATGCAGCACCTGCGAGCGCCGGCTCAGCCATCGCTCCAGTTCCTCGATCGGTGACACCACCGGATGGTGGGCGATGGCGGTCCGCGCCATCTGCTGCGTCAGCGCGTCGGCGCGCGCGCTCAGGGCGTTGTGAGCGGATATGGACAGCATGGCGATCTCCGGCTGAGACGGGCGCAATACGGAGGTGCAATACGGGCGCGCAAGTTGGGCGCGCAATACGGGCGCGCATTACGGTTGCGCATTCCGGGCGACCCGAGCAGGGGCGACCGAATGGGGTCCGAATCTAACGGCCCCGGTGTGCCGCCCTGTCGGAATTGGCATCGTCTCTGTCGCGAATGGTCAGTGCCAACTGGTTGGCGGCGATGGCATCGCCTACCGTTCGCTGCGCCGCCGGTGTCCGCAGGCCGGTGGAGCGAACGACAAACGGAGCGGGTCCGGGAGGTCCATCGCCATGTTGAGCACCGTCGGCACACGTATCGGCACGCTGGTCCAGCTCGGGGCCGGCCTGGCGCGAGACATCGAGCGCGAGATTCAGAACAACCTGCAGCGCAACGGCCAGCGCGACCCCGGGTGCGACCCCGGGCGCGACATCGAGCCGCAAGCGCTGCGCGAAGCCGTCTTCGCCGGCGACCGGCGGCGGGTCAAGGATCTGCTGGCCGGCAGGCCCGCGTTGGCACGCACCGCCGACGACGAAGGGGACGCGCCGCTGCACTGGGCCGTGCGCGCCGCGGCGCGCCACGACGCCGACGATTGGCGCGTGATCGTGACCTGCCTGCTGGAGGCGGGCGCCGATTGCACGGCCAGGAACCGGCAGGGCTTGACGCCGCTCGAGCTCGCCGCGCAGGTGCCGTACGACCCGGCCGTGCTGGGCGTGCTGCGGGCCGGCGGTCCGCGTGCGGCGCAGCGCATCGCCACCGGCGTCAGCGATGCCACCGACGCTGCCGACGCCGAGGGCCGCATCGGCGAGGGCGGCGCCGCCGACCGCGACAGCATGACGGTCCAGCAAGGCCTGCAAGGCATCGCGGCCATGCTGCGCGCGCAAGTACCACCGGCGGGTGGCGAGGCTCGGCTGCTGCGCAAGCTGTCCGCGCTGTATCGGGACGCCGATGCCGACTGCGCCAAGGCCTGCCTGTCCTGCCTGCGCCTGCTGCTGCAGCGGTACCCGGCGCTGGACCAGACCCGCCGCGACGACATGGTCGCGTTGTACGAGGCGCTGGTGCGCGTGTGGATGCGCGGCAGCCATTGGAAGGAGGGCTTTTGCTACGCACATCATGCACGGCGCCTGCTGCCCGCCGGCGGGCGCGGTGGCGCGGTACTCGATGCGGCGATCGATCGGCTCGAAGCGGCGATGGTGCGCGAGCATCTGTCGCAGTGGGCGCCGCGGGCGCAGGTGCTGCTGCGCGCCGCGCTGTTCGATCTCGGCACGCAGTGCGTGTCGAAAGCCTCGCCATTGCGCATGCTCGAGCGCGCGCATTGTCTGTTCCAGGCGCTCGCGCGCATGGAATCGCTGATGGCCGTGCACGGCATGGCGCTCGCGCCGGAGGAGGACCCGCGCGAGGCCCTGCCGACACGCCAACTGTCCGACGCGATCGCCACGGCGCTGGACAGCCTGCGCCGGACCGCCAAAGGCGCCGCCGAGTTCATCGAGGTCGCGCAGCGTGTGCTGCTGCTGGCGGAATCGGCCGGGGCGATCGGCCTGCATGCGCATGGCGCGGCATGGTGCGACAGCGTGGTGCGCAACGTCGTGCAGGAGGAGTGCGTAGCGGCGCTCAAGAGCTACGACTGCGGCGCGCATCGGCGGATGGCGCAGACCTTGCGCAGCGGCGCGGCGGCAGTGGCGGCACCCGCCGAGCCGCCGCGGGCGCTGTGGCGCGCGCTGCGCGACAGCCTCGATGCGTTGCGGGCGCAGGCAGCGGCCGATCTGGCGCAAGCGGAACTGCCCGAGGCAAGCGATCGCGCGGCACTGTGCGATTGGCAGACCCCGCTGCCCATCGAGGCGTTGCAGGAACGGCTGACCGCGCGCTACAGGACGCTGGTCGCGCAGATCGCGCGCGCCTGCCGGCACTGGATGCTGGCCGAGCCGCCGTGCGCATTCGCGATCGTCGGATTGGGCTCGATGAGCCGCGGCGACATGAGTCCGTACTCGGACTTCGAGTATGCGCTGCTGCTGGCCGAGCCCGCGCCGGCCGACAGCCTCGCGCAGGCATGGTTCATCCGGTTCCGGCGGCTGTTCGACCTGGCCGTCTGCAGTCTCGGTGAAACGGCGCCGGGCGCCGATCATCCGTTGCCGGCGCCGGGCGGATTCGAGGTCGATGCGGGCGTGCGCGTGGCAGCGTCGGCGCTGGCCTGGACCGGCACGCCGGAGCAGCTTGCCGACATGCTGCGCCAGCGCAGCGCGGCCAACGCCAACGCCCATCCGGATGCGGACCAGGGCCTGCACTTCTCGTTGCTGACGCCTTGCCTTGCGCATGGCGAGCCCGCACTGATGCAGCGGCTGTCGCTGGCGATGGCCGCTGTGCTGGACGTGCCGTTGCGCGTGGACGATCCCGGGCGGCTGTGCGCGCGCGAGGATCTGGCGCTGCGCCAGCTGCAGGCCGACATGATGCGGCTCGGCGACGCGGAGACGCATCATGCCGACAGCGGCGTCGACCTCAAGCATGGCTATCGGGGACCGCTGGTGCACACGCTGACCTCGCTGTCGCTGCTGTTCGGCCGCCATGAAACGCCGCCGCGCGCGGCGCTGGAACGGCTCGATGCGCTCAAGCGATTCTCGGCGCCGTTCCTGGCGGACTGGCGCTGGGCCATGGCGGTGGTGCAGACGCTGCGCTGGCGGCTGCAACTGCGGGCGCACCGGCGCGAGGACCTGGCCGATGCGGCATGGAGCCACTCGGAGCGCCGCCTGCTGCAGGCCGTGCAGGACCGCGTGGTGGGGCCGCTGCGGGCGGCGCTGTCGATGCTCGCCGGCATCGGTCAGGTGCCTGCGTGGCCGGTCGGCGAGGCGGTGCGTGCGCTGCGCCGGCTCGACGACTGCGATCCGGCGCTGCATCCGCTCGTGCTCGCTGCGGCGGCCCGGCCGCCGTCGCTGGAGGCAACGCGAAGTGTGGCCGCCACGCTGGCGGTGCGGCGTGCGCCGGCAGCCGAAATGCGCCGTCATTACGAGGCCGCCATGGCAGCGGTGCCGCGCGAGGACGCCATGGGGCGCTGGGGCGTCTGGCGCGATGCGCTGTGCGCGGTGCCGGGCAACGAAGGCCGGATGCGCGCGCTCGGGATCGTGCCGTGGCCCGACGGCTGGCGCGCGCAATGGGCGGAACGGCAGGGCGCCTTTCGCGGACGCCTGGACGGCTGGCTGGTCGATGGCGGGAATCAGGCAAGGGCGGCGTGGGGAGCCGCATGGGACGCCGTGCAGGTGCGTGTGCTGGCGTCGCGGGCCATCGTGGAACGCACGCTGGCGCCGGAGATCGCGCGGCAGTTGTTCGACGAGCACGGCAATGTCCTGCCGAAGCCCGCCGGCCAGCCGGGCACGCATCGCGTGCTGACGGTCCGCTTCGAGGCGGATGGACGCGAGCACGTCTATTGGGTCAAGTTCGATGCGCAGGCGGCGGGCAGCGAGGCGATCTGGCATGCGCTGGACCGGCGCCTGACCGGTGGGCGGGGCATGCCGGCCAGCGTGCCGATGCAGCTGTGCAGTGGCACGCGGATCTTCGATGTGCAGGTCATCGAGGATGTCGCTGGCCGCTCGCTGGCACAGCTGCTGCGCGAGGAGCCCACCGCGTTGCGCGCGATCCATCCCGCCTCGTTCACGCGGGCGCTGCTGCGCGAACTGGCCGGCGGGCCCGGCGAGCAGGCCGGCGATCCAGCGGACGACCATGTCGTGGTCGAGCGCGGCTCCCGGCAACTGCTGAAGCGGATCGGCAACGGGCGGGCCGCGCTGGCCGCGATGGGGCTGGCCGCACCGGGGCGGAGCACGCTGCCGGTGCGCAGCCATCTGCTGTGCCTGGACCAGATGATGCAGCCGCTCGACCTTGCGGTGCTCGAGGAAGTGGGCCGGCTGCAGCCGGACGCGGTGCTGCGCGGCTGGCTCGAGGATGCGGCACGCCTGCAGCAGGACCTTGGGGCGTTGTTTGCCGGCGCGGACGGTGCAGGAGCGAACGAGATGTGGCCGCACGCGGGCCTGGTGGGGGCGATTCCGGCCGAGGCGCTGCCGGCGCTGCGCCAGCGTGTCGAGACCATCGTCGGCATGGCCGCCCTGGCCGCGCGCCTGCGCATTGCGCCCACCGGCATCGCATGGTTGCGCAGCCTCGAGCCGGAACTGGCGGCGCCCTATGTGGCGGCGTTCGAGCGCCATCCGGTGCGCGCCAGCGAGCCGGCGGCGCCAGCCTTGCGTTTTGCCTGTCTCGACGAGGCGCTTGCCCGCCGGAACGCGAATGGACGCTATGGCGCCACGGATGCGGCCACGCATGCCGCCCGCTTCGGTCTGACGGCGATCCATCCGCGGCCCGATCCGTTGCCGTGGCGGCCCGCCGATGCGATGCAGACCGCGCCGGGCGGCACCATGTCGGCCACCGGCGCGTTGTCGCGGCTGGCCCAATCTCCCGCGCGCGATCTCGCCGCGATCGTGCTCGGCGTGCTGAGCGGACGCGATGGCGCCGCGCGGACCTTCGCCGCGCTGCCGGCGCGCCAGCGCACCGCGGTGTTCGACGCGATCGGCATGGCGCTGTATGCCGACGCGCGCGCCATCGCGGTCGACGACCAGCGCCGGCTGCTGACGGCGCTGGCCGGCACGCCGCTGGCCTGCCTGGATCTGAGCCCCTTCGCCGGGGCGCTGACCGACGCGCTGCTGGAGACCCTGCTGGCCGGCACCGGCGCGTCGCTGCGTCGGCTGGACCTGAGCGGCTGCTCGCGGCTGACGCCGCAGGCGCTGCGTCACGTGCAGGCGTATGCGCCGGCGTTGCGTACGCTGGACGTGCGCGCGATGCGGATGCCGGGCGACTGGATGCCGGGCGAACCAACGCTGGCCGAGCGGGCCGCCGCGCCGCTGGTCGCGCAGCCCGGCCCACCGCAATCGCCGCTGCTGCATCTGCCCGCGCTCGAGGCGCTCGATCTGCGCGACAACGGCGCGCTGCAGACCGTGCGGCTCGACGCGCCGGCGCTACGCGTGCTGCGGCTGGACGGCTGCGCGGCGCTGCGCGAACTGCGGCTCGATGGCGCACGGCGGCTGAGCCGGCTCGACGCGCGCGGATGCATCGCGTTGCCCGAGGCGGCGCTGCGCGCGCTGGCGCGCGACAACCCCGCGCTCGACGAGGTGCAGCTCGCGGGCTGCGGCCAGCTGCGCCATGCGGCGCTGTGCGAGGCGCATCCCTGGTTGCTGGCGTGGCCATGGGACGGCTGGACGGAACGTGGCCTCGCGCGGCTGCGCGAGTCGCTGTCCCGGCCCGACGGCGGCGCCTACCGGCCGATGCCGCGCTACGTGGTCCGGCAGGTCAACGAGTGGCTGCGCGAACGCGAACGGGCGGTGCAGGCGCTGAACCGGGTCTATCGCGACGCGAGCACGCCGCGGCGGCTGCGCGAGGCCGCCGAAGCGGCGCTGCTCGGCCGCGAAAGCGTGGCCCAGCGGGAGGTGGGCCAGGCCGCCGCCACGCTGATCGGCAATGCCACCGATTCGCAGCCGGCGCTGGGCATCGCCATGCTGCTGCCGGCGCTGTCTGCGGCCGGTAGCGAGGCCAGCCGCGCCGCGGCGGCGGCCGCGCTCGGCGGCCTGATTGCCATCCCTTCGCGCGACGATGTCGCGCGGTGGGCGCAGCGCGATGCCGCGTCGCGGTAGCGGTGCGGTAGCTGTACGGTAGCGGTGCGGGGCCGGCCGCGCCGGATCAATGCGGCGGCTCGTTGCTGTCCGCCGCGCGGGTGGCGGGGCCCACTGCCGCGCCGGTGCCCGTCGCCGCTGTCCCCGCCGTCGCGTCCGCGCCCGTCCCAGCGCCGACGCCACGCAGGTGCGGCCGCAACACCTCCATCATCTCGATCGGCACCGGAAACACGATGGTCGAGCTCCGATCGCCGGCGACCTGCGTCAGCGTCTGCAGATAGCGCAGCTGCATCGCCTGCGGCTGCCGGGACAGCATCTGCGCCGCCTCGAGCAGCTTTTCGGAGGCCTGCAGCTCGCCCTCGGCGTGGATCACCTTGGCGCGCCGCTCGCGCTCGGCCTCGGCCTGGCGCGCAATCGCCCGCACCATCGATTCGTTCAGGTCGACATGCTTGATCTCGACGTTGGAGACCTTGATGCCCCAGGCGTCGGTCTGCGCGTCCAGCACCTTCTGGATGTCCAGGTTCAGCTTCTCGCGTTCGGACAGCATCTCGTCCAGATCGTGCTTGCCGAGCACGGCGCGCAGCGTGGTCTGGGCAAGCTGGCTGGTGGCCTCGAGAAAGTTGGCCACCTGGATGATCGCGTTCTGCGGATCGACGACGCGGAAGTAGACCACCGCGTTGACCTTGACCGAGACGTTGTCGCGCGAGATCACGTCCTGGGCCGGCACGTCCATCACCACGGTGCGCAGGTCGACCCGCACCATCTGCTGGATCACCGGCAGCACCAGCACCAGCCCCGGTCCCTTGACGCGCCAGAAGCGGCCCAGCATGAACACCACGCCGCGTTCGTACTCGCGCAGCACGCGGAAGGCGGAGAAGATCAGCAGGGCCAGCAGGATGACGAGGGTGCCGGCGCTGAGGCTGAAGATCATGGTCGGTCTCCTTGTGGGGACGTGGGGGACGTGGGCGATGTGGAAGAGGGCGGCGGTGGCCGCGCGGGCGATTCGTCCATGGGCACACCGTCGGCCGGCTCGACGTCGAGCACCAGCCCCTGGCGGCCGGTCACGCGCACGGCCTGGCCGGTCTGCAGCGGCGCCGCGCTGCGCACGCGCCAGCGTTCGCCCTGCACCTCGGCCCAGCCGTCATCGATGATGCGGCCGGCATTGCCGACCACGCGGGTGTCGGCGATCACCGCCGGCTGGCGGCGCGCGCGCACGGCGGCGGCAGACACGCCGAAGCTGAGCGCGGCGGCGGCCAGCGACAGCGTGCCGATCATCCACAGCGGCACGCCGAAGCCCGGGATGTCGGTGTCGATCAGCATCACGGCGCCCAGCGCGAACGCGACGATGCCGCCCAGGCCGAGCGCGCCGAAGCTCGGCAGGAAGGCCTCGGCCACCATGCAGCCGATGCCGAGCGCGATCAGCGCCAGGCCGGCGTAGTTGATCGGCAGCATCTGCAGCGCGAACAGCGCCAGCAGCAGGCAGATCGCGCCGGCCACGCCGGGCAGCACCATGCCGGGCGTCGAGAACTCGAAGATCAGCCCGTAGATGCCGATCATCATCAGGATCAGCGCGACGCTCGGTTCGGTCAGCACGGCCAGCAGCCGATAGCGCCAGTCGGGTTCGAGCTCGACCACGCTGGCCTGCGCGGTGCGCAGCGTGCGCGAGGCGCCGGCCGCGACCACCGCGCGCCCATCGACCGCGCGCAGCAACGCCGGCACGTCGGGCGCGATCAGGTCGACCACGCGCTGCGCCGCGGCCTCGTCGGCCGACAGGCTGACCGCCTCGCGCACCGCGCGCTCGGCCCATTCGGCATTGCGCCCGCGCAGCTGCGCCAGGCCGCGGATATAGGCGGCGGCATCGTGCAGCTGCTTGCGCTCGAGGGTGTCGAGCCTGTCGTCTTCCTTGCTGTCCTTGTCCTTGCGCTCCGAGGCGGCGCCGCCCGGTGCGCTGGCGGCGCCCGCGGAAGCCGGACCGCGGTCGGCCGGCCGCTCGGCGCGCTGGCGCCGCTCCAGCTCCCGTTCCCGCTCTCGCTCCGGACCGCCGATGCCGAGCCGCACCGGGCTGGCCGCGCCCAGATTGGTGCCCGGCGCCATCGCGGCCAGATGGCTCGCGTACAGGATGTAGGTGCCGGCGCTGGCGGCGCGGGCCCCGCCCGGATAGACGTAGCCGAGCACCGGTACCGGGCTGGCCAGGATGTCCTGGATGATCTGCCGCATCGACGGGTCCAGGCCGCCGGGCGTGTCCATCTCCAGCACGATCAACTGGGCGCCGGCCTGGCGCGCCTGCTCGAAGCCGCGCCGCACGAAGCTGGCGCTGGCCGGGCCCACCGCGCCCTTGAGCGGAATCAGGTAGACCGGCGCGGCCGCCGCGGGCTGCGCGCGCGCACGGTCCGCCGTGCCGCCGGGCTGGGCCAGGGCCAGCGTCATGCCGACAATCAGCAGCAGGACGGCGGCGAGCCGCCGCGCGAAGCTTGCCTGGGCGTTCATGGGTCTGCGCTCGCGAAAGGCGAAAGGGGGGAGGGCCGGACATGGCGGTCACAGCCGTCCGAGGCACGTCGCGACCCGATTCCAGTGTAGGCGACACGACACCGCTTGCCCGGGACGGGGGCGTGGTCTTCGGGGCGGCGCCGTCGCGCCTTGCCGGCTGCGGGTACGATGGCGGGATTGCCGACGCGCCAGAACGGAGAATCCGCATCGTGTCAGTCTCGCCCTCCCGCAATCCCGAGCTTGTCCACGGCGCGCTCGCCGGCAGCGAAGCCGGTCGCCCCGGCGCCTGGGCGGTCGCGCTCGGCGGCCTGGTCTCGCTGGCCGTCGCCATGGGCATCGGCCGCTTCGCCTTCACCCCCTTGCTGCCGATGATGCTGCACGACGGCAGCGTGACGCTGCACCAGGGCGGCTGGATCGCGACCTGGAACTACATCGGCTATTTCGCCGGCGCGCTGGCTTGCCTGCTGATCCGGCCCGATGCGGCGCGCATGGTGCGCTGGGGGCTGGCCGCCACCGTCGCGCTGACGCTGGCGATGGCGCTGCCGCTGGGCATGCTGTCGTGGTCGCTGTGGCGCGCCGCGGCCGGCGTCGCCAGCGCCTTCGTGCTG
Source organism: Cupriavidus sp. UGS-1 (assembly GCF_021213615.1). NCBI lineage: Bacteria > Pseudomonadati > Pseudomonadota > Betaproteobacteria > Burkholderiales > Burkholderiaceae > Cupriavidus > Cupriavidus sp. UGS-1. The sequence goes on from NZ_JAJQJF010000006.1 coordinate 133,204, forward strand.
GTCTATACCGCGGCCTGGTGCATGCAGCGGCTGGCCGAGGCCGGCAAGCCGGCGCTCGGCGGCCTGATCTTCTGCGGACCGGGCATCGGCATCGTCGCCACCGGGGTATCGGCCTTCGGCATGGTCGGCATGGACTGGAGCGCGGCGTGGGGCTGGATCGCGTTCGGCGTGCTGGCGCTGCTGCTGGTCGCGGCCGTATGGCGCATCTTCCGGCCCGACGCGGCGCCCCGGGCGGGGGCGGCGCCGGCCTCGGCCACCGCCGCACCGGCCCGGATGGCGGCGATGTCGGGCGAGGCGTGGGCGCTGACCCTGGCCTACGGGCTGGCCGGCTTCGGCTACATCATCACCGCGACCTTCCTGCCGGTGATCGCGCGCGAGGCGATGCCCGGCTCGCTGTGGGCGGACCTGTTCTGGCCGCTGTTCGGCGCCGCAGTGGCGCTCGGCGCGCTGACGGCCGTGCGCATCGGCGTGCGGCACGACAACCGCGTGCTGCTGGCGCTGGCCTATGGCATGCAGGCGACGGGCGTGGCAATCGCGGCGGTGTGGCCGACGCTGGCCGGCTTCGCGCTGAGCAGCCTGCTGGCCGGCTTGCCGTTCACCGCGCTGGTGCTGTTTGCCATGCACGAGGCGCGCCGGCTTGCCGGCGACCAGGCGCCGCGGCTGATCGGCCTGATGACCGCGGCCTACGGGCTCGGGCAGATCGTCGGGCCGCCGTTCGCGACCGCGCTGGTGGCCCGCACCGGCGGCTTTGCCGCGTCGCTGGCTGGAGCGGCACTGGCGCTGCTGGTCGGCGCGCTGATCTACCTGTGGCTGCGCCGGGTCGCGCCGCTGCCGTCCGCCGCGGCGCCGCACGCCTGAGCCGGTCACCTGGGCCGGTCCCCTGAGCCGGCTGGGGCGGTCCACGCGCCCGCGCGCTTCGGCTACAGTATCGCCTTCGCCGCCATCGGCGGCCGGCTTCCGGGCCGGCATCGCCGAACGCGCAAGGAGCCATCGATGTCCTTCGCCCTGCAACCCGCCCGCGCCACCGGCGCTTCCGCCAACGCTCCGGCCACCATGTCCGAAGCGGAGCGCACCATGCGCGTCGACCTCGCCGCGGCGTATCGGCTATGCGCGCTGGCCGGCTGGGACGACCTGATCTACACGCATATCTCGGCCACGGTGCCGGGCGAGCCGGACCACTTCCTGATCAATCCGTTCGGCCATGCGTTCGACGAGATCCGCGCATCGGACCTGGTCAAGATCAACGGGCGCGGCGAGGTCGTCGGCGACAGCCCGCATCCGGTCAACGTCACCGGGTTTGCGTTGCATGCGGCCGTGCACGCGGCGCGTCCGGACGCGGTCTGCGTGATGCACCTGCACAATACCGCGGGCGTCGCGGTATCGGCCCAGGCCGACGGGCTGCTGCCGCTGTCGCAGCATGCGATGCGCTTCCACGGCCGGCTCGCCTATCACGACTACGAGGGCCTGGCCTTCACGCCGGCCGAGGGCGCGCGGCTGACCGCCTCGCTGGGCGGCCATCCCGCGATGCTGCTGCGCAACCACGGCACGCTGACGGTCGGCCGTACCGTGGCCGAGGCCTATGTGCTGATGGCCACGCTGATCAAGGCCTGCGAAATCCAGCTCGGCGCGCTGACCGCGACGCGCGTGGTGCTGCCCACGGTCGAGGTCGCGACGCGGACCTCGGCGCAGCTCGACGACGGCGGCGCCGTCGAGGGCGCGCTGGAATGGCCGTCGCTGCTGCGCAAACTCGATAAAATCGATCCTTCCTATCGGGACTGACGGCCGCGGCCGCATCAGTCTGCGCACCATCCATCGATAACAACAGGAGCCATCCATGCCGACTTTCCACGTAGAGATGTTCGAGGGCCGCACCGTCGAGCAGAAGCGCAAGTTCGTCGAGGAAGTGACCCGTGTCACCTGCGAAACCCTCGGCTGCTCGGCCGGCGCGGTCGACATCATCATCACCGACGTCAAGCGCGAGAACTGGGCCACCGGCGGCGAGCTGTGGGCCGACAAGAAGTAACACGCGCAATCATCGCCATCCTCGTTCCTTTCCCCGGGCATCCACGAACCGGCGCCTCGCGCCCCTGTACGGAACCGTCATGCAGCATTTCGCCTCGGACAACTACGCCGGCTTCTGCCCGGAATCGCTGAAGTACTTCCTCGAAGCCAACGGCAGCGGCCACGAACAGGCCTACGGCGACGATTCGTGGACGCAGAAGGTCTGCGATCGGATCCGCGACCTGTTCCAGACCGATTGCGAAGTGTTCTTCGTGTTCAACGGCACCGCGGCCAATTCGCTGGCGCTGTCGGCACTGTGCCAGTCGTACCACTCGGTGATCTGCCACGAGCTGGCGCATATCGAGACCGACGAATGCGGCGGGCCGGAGTTCTTCTCCAACGGCTCGAAGCTGCTGACCGCGCCCGGCATGAACGGCAAGCTGACGCCGGACGCGGTCGAGGCGCTGGTCACGCGCCGCAACGACATCCACTATCCGAAGCCCAAGGTGGTATCGCTGACGCAATCGACCGAGGTCGGCACCGTCTATACCGTCGAGGAAGTGCGCGCGATCTCGGCGATCGCCAAGCGGCGGCAATTGCGGGTGCATATGGACGGCGCGCGCTTCGCGAACGCGGTGGCGTCGCTTGGCGTGCATCCGTCCGAGATCACCTGGCGCGCCGGCGTCGATGTGCTGTGTTTCGGCGGCACCAAGAACGGCCTGCCGGTCGGCGAGGCGGTGGTGTTCTTCGACCGCAAGCTGGCCGAAGACTTTGCCTACCGCGTCAAGCAGGCCGGCCAGCTGGCCTCGAAGATGCGCTTCATCTCGGCGCCGTGGCTGGGCCTGCTGGAAAACGACGTGTGGCTGGCCAACGCGCGCCATGCCAATGCGATGGCGCAGCTGCTGCACGATCGCATCGCCAGCATTCCCGGCGTGCGCATCATGTTCCCGACCCAGGCCAATGCCGTGTTCGCCGAGCTGCCGTTGCCGGCGATCGAGGCGCTGCGCGCGCGCGGCTGGCGCTTCTATACGTTCATCGGCGCCGGCGGCTGCCGCTTCATGTGCTCGTGGGATCTGCAGCCCGAGACCGTCGAGGCGCTGGCGGCGGACATGCGGGCGGTCTGCGCCGCATGATCGCCGCATGATCGCCGCCTGAGTCCGGCGCCTCGCGCCATCGAACAGCCATCAGCGCAAACCGCAAACAGGAAATCGAGCCATGCCCTCCTATCGCTACTGTCCCCATTGCGGCACGCCGCTGATGGCGCTGCCGATGTCCGGGCGCGAACGCATGGCCTGCGTGCAGGACGATTGCCACTTCGTCCAGTGGGACAACCCGCTGCCGGTGCTGGCCGCGGTCGTCGAGTACGAGGGCAAGCTGCTGCTGGCGCGCAATGCCGCGTGGCCGGCGTCGATGTACGCGCTGGTCACCGGCTTTCTGGAGCGCGACGAGACGCCGGAAGCGGGCGTGGCGCGCGAGCTGAAGGAAGAGACCAATCTCGACGCGCAGTCGGTGTCGCTGATCGGCGTCTACGAATTCATGCGCAAGAACGAGCTGATCATCGCCTACCACGTGCGTGCCACCGGCACCATCGCGCTGTCGGAGGAACTGGCCGACTACAAGCTGGTGGCCCCGGAAAAGATGCGGATCTGGAATGCCGGCACCGGCTTCGCGGTGGCCGACTGGCTGGCCGCGCGCGGCTATCCGGTGCGCTTCTTCGACCGCCAGACCGGCGAGGACATCCCCGACCCGCGCGAGGCCGCCCGGGCGGCGGCGGCGGGCGCGACGCTACAATACCGGCCATGAAGCCTCACGGAAGGCTTGCCGACATCGCCCATACCAAGGAAGCAAGGAAGAGACCATGGAGTTCCAGAAGGAAGTGGACGCGCGCGGGCTGAACTGCCCGCTGCCGATTTTGCGGACCAAGAAGGCGCTGGCCGATATGGCGAGCGGAGAAGTGCTGAAGGTGCTGGCCACCGATCCCGGCGCGACCCGCGACTTCCAGGCCTTCGCCAAGCAGACCGGCAACGAACTGCTGTCGCACCAGGAGGTCGACAAGGTCTTCGTGTTCTACATGAAGCGCCGGTAAGCAGACCGCGTTGCAGACGACAAAGCCGCCCTCGGGCGGCTTTTGTTTTGCCATTCGACGGCCCAGGTCACCTGGCCTTTGCCTGGCCATCCTCGAAGCCCGCCGACGGAAATGCGGCGCGCATGGCGCCCACGAACAATTCCGCTTGGCCAACGAGTTCCGCGGCGTCGGCCAGTTCGACCGAGTTGCTTTTGTAGTCGGCCACCAAGCGGACTTCCTCGGCCCGTTTCAGCAAACGCCCCATCTCCTTCGGTATCGGCCCATGCTTGATCAGGTGCTCGCCGAAGGCCTTGATCAGACCGCTGTGCGTTTTGCCGATGTCGGCCCTTACCGCGGCGCCGGAGGCCAGCAGCGCGGCTCGAGCTGCGTCGAACATGGCGTAGTAGGCGCGGTTGCGTGCTCCGTCCATGTCGCCCAGCTCCAGCAGCGCGTGCGCCGATGCGCAGGCACGATCTGTCTTTGCCATCAATGTGGCAGGCGTCAGTTTTCCGTTCACAGGCGGACACCTTCGGCCGCGATGTTCCGCAGCAGGGCCGGATTGTCGTACGCCTCAGGATGCTCCCACTCGTCCAGCCAGACCGGTAACGGCGAAATATTGACGCCCGTTTCGAGCAGGACATCGAAGGCGACGTCCGCCATCGCCAGTTTGGTTGGCAGAAATCGTTGATGTTCGCCGGCGAGAAGAACGGCCACGTCGGCATCGCTGTCCGGGCGGTGCGTGCCACGTGCGCGGCTGCCGTACACGATGGCGCCCGCGGTCGGATAACGGCGGGATATCAGGCGCAGGAAGTGCCGGACGGCGGCTTCGGTGTCATGGTCGAGGCGATTCACGAGGGGCTCCCACGGCAAATACTGCTCGCATACCGCAGCCATGATAGTGCAATGCCATCCGCTGGACCATATGGCCCATGGGTGGGGCGACAGCATGCGCTGCCGCCCTTGCGCGTCCCTTGTGCCACGGCGGCCGGGACAACGCTGACTTGCGATTCGTTCAGATCCGCTCGCGCAGATAGCTGCCGAACTCGTCGCGGACCTCGGGATGCTTCAGCGCGAATTCGACCATCGCCTTCAGATAGCCGAGCTTGCTGCCGCAGTCGTAGCGCACGCCCTGGTAGCGGTAGGCCAGCACCTGTTCCTGGCCCAGCAGCGACTGGATCGCGTCGGTCAGCTGGAATTCGCCGCCGGCGCCGGGCTTCAGGTTGCGGATATGTTCGAAGATGCGCGGCGTCAGGATGTAGCGGCCGACCACGCCCAGGTTCGACGGTGCCACTTCCGGATCCGGCTTCTCGACGATGCCGGCGACCTTGATCACGCCTTCGTCCCACTCGCGGCCGTCGACCACGCCGTAAGATTTACTCTGCTCGGGTGCAATTTCTTCCACACCGAGGATCGAGCAGTTGTAATGGTTGTAGAGGTCGACCATCTGCTTCATCACCGGCGGCTGGCCATCGAGCAGGTCGTCGGCCAGCATCACGGCGAACGGGGTGTCGCCGACCAGCTTCTCGGCGCACAGCACCGCATGGCCCAGACCGAGCGCCTCGGGCTGGCGCACATAGAAGCATTCCACATGCGACGGCTTGATCGAGCGGACGACCTCGAGCAGTGCCTGCTTGTTCTTCGCCTCCAGCTCGACCTCGAGCTCGTAGGCCTTGTCGAAATGGTCCTCGATCGCACGCTTGGAGCGGCCCGTCACGAAGATCATCTCCGTGATGCCGGCAGCCATCGCCTCTTCGACCGCATACTGGATCAGCGGCTTGTCCACCACGGGCAGCATTTCCTTGGGGCTCGCCTTGGTAGCGGGCAGGAAACGGGTGCCGAGCCCGGCTACCGGGAATACGGCCTTGGTGACGCGGGTTTCCATAAAAGAGGCTCCTTCTCAGTTTTGATGTCGTCAGCCTTGCGTCAAAGCAAGGCGCATGCCCTGAACCACGTTGCCGGCCTCGAGGCCGGCCCGGACACCGACATCGAGATCGCCGCCGACGCCGTCACCGGCGCAGGCGGCCAACCTCATGCCGGCAGCCGTTGCAACTGGTCCTGCAGCTTGGCCAGCGTCTGCTCGAAGTCGGCCAGCCGCTGGTTTTCCTGTTCGACCACCGCGGCCGGCGCCTTGGCCACGAAGCTCTCGTTGGCCAGCTTGCCGCGGGCCTTGGCGATCTCGCCGCCGATGCGCTGGATCTCCTTGCCCAGGCGCACGCGTTCGGCGGCAATGTCGATCTCGATCTTCAGCAGCAGGTGACTGCCGCCGACGATGGCGACCGGTGCACCGGCGCCTTCGGTCATCAAGGTCTGCTCGTCTTCGAAGACGCGAACCTCGGAAAGTTTCGCCAGTGCCTGGATATAGTCCTTCGCCGCGTGCAGGAACGCGTTGTCGCCGTGCGCGTACAGCGGGATCCGCTGCGCCGGCGAGATGTTCATTTCGCCGCGCAGATTGCGGCAGGCATCGACCATCGCCTTGAGCTGCGCGACCCAGCCCTCGGCCGTTTCGTCGATCTTCGCGGCGGCCGCCAGCGGGTAGGGCTGCAGCGCGATCGATTCGCTGCCGTCGCCCTTGCCGCGGCCGGCCAGCGGGCCGACCTTCTGCCACAGTTCCTCGGTGATGAACGGGATGATCGGATGGGCGAGCCGCAGCACGGTCTCCAGCACGCGCAGCAGCGTGCGGCGGGTGGCGCGCTGCTGCGCCGGCGTGCCGTTCTGGATCTGCACCTTGGCCAGCTCCAGATACCAGTCGCAGTACTCGTCCCAGACGAACTTGTAGATCGCGTTGGCGATATTGTCGAAGCGGTATTCGGCGAAGCCCTTGTCGACCTCGGCCTCGACCCGCTGCAGCAGCGACACGATCCAGCGGTCGGCCTGCGAGAAGTCCAGATAGCCGTCCGGCCCGCAGTCCTGGTTGCACGGTCCCATGCCGCAGTCGTGCCCCTCGGTGTTCATCAGCACGAAGCGGGTCGCGTTCCACAGCTTGTTGCAGAAGTTGCGGTAGCCCTCGCAGCGGCCGGTGTCGAAGTTGACGTTGCGGCCCAGCGTGGCCAGCGAGGCGAAGGTGAAGCGCAGCGCGTCGGCGCCGAAGGCCGGAATGCCGTTGGGGAATTCCTTCTTCGTCTTGGCCTCGATCTTCGGCGCATCCTTGGGCCGGCGCAGGCCGGTGGTGCGCTTCTTCAGCAGTTCGGGCAGCTCGATGCCGTCGATCAGGTCGACCGGGTCGAGCGTGTTGCCCTCGGACTTGCTCATCTTCTTGCCTTCGAAGTCGCGCACCAGGCCGTGCACGTACACGTCCTTGAACGGGACCTGGCCGGTGAAGTGCTTGGTCATCATGACCATGCGCGCGACCCAGAAGAAGATGATGTCGTAGCCGGTGACCAGCACCGACGACGGCAGGAAGTGCTGCAGCTCGGGCGTCTGCTCGGGCCAGCCCAGCGAGGAGAACGGCACCAGCGCCGACGAGAACCAGGTGTCGAGCACGTCCTCGTCGCGGCGCAGCGTTCCTTCGAAGCCGGCCGCCCGCGCCTGCGCGCGCGCTTCCTCTTCGGTGCGCGCGACATAGCAGTTGCCGGCCTCGTCGTACCAGGCCGGGATCTGATGTCCCCACCACAGCTGGCGCGAGATGCACCAGTCCTGGATATTGGCCAGCCACTGGTTGTAGGTGCTGACCCAGTTTTCGGGGATCAGGCGGATCTCGCCGCTCTGCACGGCATCGAGCGCGACCTCGGCGATCGAGCGGCCGGGGTAGAAGGTGCCCTCGGGCGCCGGCTTGCTCATCGCGACGAACCACTGGTCGGTCAGCATCGGCTCGATCACGCTGCCGGTGCGCTCGCTCTTGGGCGTCATCAGCTTGTGCTTCTTGACCTCGGCCAGCAGGCCCTGAGCGTCGAGGTCGGCGACGATGCGGCGGCGCGCCTCGAAACGGTCCAGGCCGACGTACTGCGCCGGCGCGTTGTCGGCGATCTTCGCGTCGAGCGTCAGCACGGACAGCTGCGGCAGCTGGTGGCGCAGGCCCACCGCATAGTCGTTGAAGTCATGGCCCGGCGTGACCTTGACCACGCCGGTACCGAATTCGCGGTCGACGTAGTCGTCGGCGATCACCGGGATCTCGCGATCGGTCAGCGGCAGTTTGGCCATCTTGCCGATCAGGTGCGCGTAGCGCTCGTCCTCGGGATGGACCATCAGCGCGACGTCGCCCAGCATCGTTTCCGGACGCGTGGTGGCGACCGTCAGATGGGTCAGGCCGGTGCGCGTGTCCGCCTCGACCAGCGGATAGCGGATATGCCAGAGCGAGCCTTCCTCCTCGACGCTCTCGACCTCCAGGTCCGACACGGCGGTGCCCAGCACCGGGTCCCAGTTGACCAGCCGCTTGCCCCGGTAGATCAGCCCCTGCTCGTGCAGCCGCACGAACACTTCGGTGACCACGCGCGACATCTTCGGGTCCATCGTGAAATATTCGCGGCTCCAGTCGATCGACGCGCCCATGCGCCGCACCTGCCGCGTGATGGTCGAACCCGATTCCTCCTTCCAGGCCCATACCTTCTCGACGAAGGCCTCGCGGCCGAGGTCGTGCCGCGAAACGCCCTGCGCGTCGAGCTGGCGCTCGACCACGATCTGCGTGGCGATGCCGGCGTGGTCGGTGCCCGGCACCCACAGCGTGTTGGCGCCCCGCATGCGCGCGTGGCGCGCCAGGCCGTCCATGATGGTCTGGTTGAACGCGTGTCCCATGTGCAGCGTGCCGGTGACGTTGGGCGGCGGCAGCTGGATGGCGAAATCGGGCCGGTCCGGGTCGAGGGTGGGCTTGGCGATGCCCCGTTTTTCCCACTCGGGGCCCCATTTGGCCTCGATGGCGGCGGGTTCGAAGCTCTTGGCTAGGGACTGGTCTTGGGCGGTCATGCTGGGATGTCGATCGATGCGTGAAGGCCGTGCGAGCCGGTGCGGCTCTTGCGGTCTGGTGCGCGCCTGCAGGGCGCGGCCAAAGGGAGACAAGCCCTAAATTATAGGGGAGCCCGCTCGGTGACGCCCAAAATGCCCATGCGGGGCGCGCCTGCCCGCCGCGCGCCGCCTCGTATCCACCGCAGGACGAACCGCAGTATGGCGGCTTCGCGGCGGCCGATGCGTTCGCTAGAGCACGGTCGCGGCACGCCGCGGGGCCTATCGTCTGCGTTGGGGGCTCGGGCAGGGGACGCCGCATGGCGGTCCGGGCGGGTTGCCGGGGCGCGGGCGGGCCCGGCGGTGCAGTCGGCCGACGGCCGGGTCGTGGACATGAACCAGAACGAAAACGAACACAATCAGGGAGGCGCCGCCGGCCACAGCCTGGCGCCGCTGCTGCTGCGCCTGCGCCGGGCTCCGGTGCGGGCGCGCGGCCGGGTCACCTTCGAACGCATTCTCGATACCACCGCGTCGCTGCTGGACGAGGTCGGCGTCGAGCGGATCACCACCAATCTGATCGCCAGCCGCGCGGGCATCAATATCGCCACGCTGTACAAGTACTTTCCGAACAAGCTGTCGGTCATCAACGCGCTGTTCGAGCACCAGATGCGCCAGCGCGCCGCCGATTCGCTGTCGGTGCTGCCGTCGGCGGGGACGGTGGCGGACTGGCGCGCCGTAGTCGATGCGGTGTTCGACCAGGTGCGCAGCGCGCGCAGCCGCCAGCCGGGCAGCATCGCGCTGCGCCGGGCGATGCAGTCGTCGCCGGAACTGCGCCGGATCCACGATGCCACCAGCCGCGAGGTCGCCGAACTGTTGGCGCGCTGGCTGATGCAGAACCAGCAGGTGGCCGAGGACGACGCGCGGCTGACCGCGCGCTGCGCGATCGAGGTGCTGACCGCGCTGATGGACCTGGGCGAGGGCGAGGACGAGGCCGTGCGCGAGCGCATCCACGGCGAGGCCCGGCGCCTGTTGAAGGCCTGCCTGGCGCCGTGCTTCGAGCCGCGGGAGCGCGACGGCGCCGCGGTGCCATAGGGCACGGGGCAGGGCCGGGGCCCGCGCGACGGGCAGGGGAGCCGAGGGTCCGGGGAAGGTCGCGCCGTTATAATGGCCCGATTCCTCAAGGCCCCTCCCGATGTCCGACCTGCTTGCCAATCTGAACGCCGAACAACTTGCCGCCGTCACGCTGCCGGACGAACCGGCGCTGATCCTGGCGGGCGCGGGCAGCGGCAAGACGCGGGTGCTGACCACGCGCATCGCGTGGCTGATCCAGAACGGCCGGGTGTCGCCTGCGGGCATCCTGGCGGTGACCTTCACCAACAAGGCCGCCAAGGAGATGCAGACGCGGCTGTCGTCGATGCTGCCGATCAATACGCGCGGCATGTGGATCGGCACCTTCCACGGGCTGTGCAACCGCATGCTGCGCGCGCATTTCCGCGATGCCGGCCTGCCGCAGACCTTCTCGATCCTCGACAGCCAGGACCAGCTGTCCGCGCTCAAGCGCCTGCTCAAGTCGCTGAACGTAGACGACGAGAAGTACCCGGCCAAGAACCTGCAGTACTTCATCAACAGCGCGAAGGAGCAGGGCCTGCGCGCGGCCGATGTCGAGGCCAACGACGACTTCAACCGCCGCTTCGTCGATCTGTATGCCGCCTACGACGAGCAGTGCCAGCGCGAGGGCGTGGTCGATTTCGCCGAGCTGCTGCTGCGCTGCTACGAGCTGCTGCGCTACAACGACGCGATCCGCCAGCACTATCAGCACCGCTTCCGCCACGTGCTGGTCGACGAGTTCCAGGACACCAACGTGCTGCAGTACCAGTGGCTGAAGCTGCTGGCGGGCTTCGGCACCGGCAATGCGGCGGCGGTGTTCGCGGTCGGCGACGACGACCAGAGCATCTACGCGTTTCGCGGCGCCAATGTCGGCAACATGCGCGACTTCGAGCACGAATTCCGCGTGCGCCATCTGATCAAGCTCGAGCAGAACTACCGCTCGCACGGCCATATCCTCGACTCGGCCAACCACCTGATCGCCCACAATGCGCGCCGGCTCGGCAAGAACCTGCGTACCGACGCGGGCCATGGCGAGCCGGTGCGGGTGTTCCAGGCCGGCACCGACGGGCAGGAGGCCAGCTGGCTGGTCGAGGAGATCCGCGACCAGATCGCGCAGGGGGCCAGCCGCGCGGAGATCGCGATCCTCTATCGCAGCAACGCGCAGTCGCGCGTGATCGAGCACGCGCTGTTCTCGTCCGGCATTCCGTACCGCGTCTATGGCGGCCTGCGCTTCTTCGAGCGGGCCGAGGTCAAGCACGCGCTGGCCTATCTGCAGCTGCTGGAGAATCCGCGCAACGACGCCGCCTTCGCCCGTGTGGTCAACTTCCCGGCCCGCGGCATCGGCGCGCGCTCCATCGAGTCGCTGCAGGACGCCGCGCGGCAGTACAACTGCGCGCTGTCGGAGGCCGTCGCCTATGTCGCCGGCGCGGCCGGCGGCAAGCTGGCGTCGTTCGTCCGGCTGATCGACCAGATGCGCTTCGAGACCCGGCAGATGACGCTGGCCGAGACCGTCGAATACGTGATCAATACCAGCGGGCTGATCACGCATTACCAGGCCGAGAAGGAAGGCCAGGACCGCATCGAGAACCTGCGCGAACTGGTGACCGCGGCGCAGGCCTTCGTGGTCGAGGAGGGCTACGGCCTCGACGCGCCGGCCAACGCGATCCCGGTCAGCCGCCGGCAGAGCCTCGATCGTCCGCTGCCCGCGCTGGCCGAGGGCGACCAGGAGCAGCAGGTGCTGGACCCCGAGGCGCTGCCCGAGGTGATGACGCCGCTGGTCGCCTTCCTGACCCACGCGTCGCTGGAGGCCGGCGACAACCAGGCACAGGCCGGCCAGGACGCGGTGCAGATGATGACCGTGCACGCGGCCAAGGGCCTCGAATTCAATGTGGTGTTCATCACCGGACTCGAAGAAGGGCTGTTCCCGCACGAGAACAGCATGCTCGACGCCGATGGCCTCGAGGAAGAGCGCCGGCTGATGTACGTGGCGATCACGCGGGCGCGCGAGCGGCTGTATCTGTCGTTCGCGCAGAGCCGCGTGCTGCATGGCCAGGTGCGCTACCACATCCGCTCGCGCTTCTTCGACGAGTTGCCCGAGGGCGCGCTGAAGTGGCTGACGCCGCCGGCGCAGAGCTACGGCGCGCAGCGGCGCCAGTCATCGGAAAGCGCGTGGGGCCGCGACTGGTACAAGCGCGCCGAGGACGTGCCCTATACCGGCAGCCGCGCGACCGGCGGCATGGACACCGGCAACGGCTACGCCGACCAGAAGCGGCAGGCCGAATCGGGCTGGCGCATCGGCCAGCAGGTCTTCCACAACAAGTTCGGCGAGGGCGTGATCAAGGCGCTGGAAGGCGAGGGCGCCGACGCGCGCGCCAATATCGAATTCAAGCGCCACGGCGCCAAGTGGCTGGCGCTGTCGGTGGCGAAGCTGGACGCGATCGATTGAGGTGGGGCGGCGGGCGGGCGCCGCTTGCCCTCTCCCCCGGCCCCTCTCCCGCGAGCGGGAGAGGGGAGCAAGCATGGGGTCTCCGAAAATCCGCGGGCGTTGAGTTTGCCCTTGGTGTTCCCCCTCTCCCCCTCAGGGGGAGAGGGCCGGGGAGAGGGGGTGGTTTCAGCGAAAGTCAGGCGGCGGCCTCGCCGTTCCCCTCCGGCGGCGCGATATTGAAGCAGCCGCGATAGGTCGCGTAGAACGAGCAGTACAGGACCGCCAGCATCAGCAGCGAATAGGGCGTGACGAGGAACGACAGCACGCCCTCGGCGCCGAAGGCGCTGAAGATCGCCTCCAGGAAGAACGGCACCGCCACCAGCAGCAGCGCGAACAGCAGCGCATAGGTGAAGAAGGCTCCGCGGTTGCGCCAGCAGGCGGTCCAGCTGAAGAACAGCGCCTTGACCGGCGGCACGTTGTGCCAGGCGGCCAGCAGCGGCGCGAACCAGAACAACATCGCGATCGGCGTGTACAGCGCCGCGCCGATCAGCAGCGCGTAATACAGCTGGCGGATCGCCTCCTCGGTCGGCGGCTCTTCCTTGAGCAGCACCGGCAGCAGCGCGCGCATGTCGACCAGCGTACCCGCGATCAGGCTGAGCACGAACACCAGTCCCGCATAGATGCCGCCCAGCATCAGCAGATGGCGCGCGGCCTGCTTGCCGTTGCTGCGAAAGCCGGCCAGCAGCACGGTGGGCATGACCTTGCGGTTCTGGATCACCTCGCGGCACGCGGTCATGATGCCGACCGACAGGCCAGGCGTCAGCACCAGCAGCGCGACGATGCCGATCAGCGGAATGAAGATCGCGATCTGCGCGGCGATCAGATAAATGAACAGCAGCATCAGGAAGGTCAGCGGGTTCTTGCGGAACAGCCACAGACCCTGGCGAAACCAGACGTAGCCTTCCTTGGCGGGAACTTCCAGTAGTTGCATGACGAATCGGGTCCGAATCAGGTGCGGCAATCAGGTGCGACAAGCGGGGCTGCCATCGGCGGCGCCCGTCAAGTCCAGGGGAGCGCGGTGGCGGCGATGCGCCGGCGCAGGATGCGTTCGAAGTGGGTCGGGTCGTGCGGCTGCAGCATGTCAGCCTCGCGCGGCAGGTGGTAGTCCCACAGCCGCGAGACCCAGAACCGCAGCGCGCCGGCGCGCAGCATGTGCTGCCAGTGCGCGGCCTCGACCGCGTCCAGCGGTCTGACCGCATGATAAGCCCGCAGCAGCGCCGTCGCGCGCGGCGCATCCAGTTCGCCGCTGGCCAGGTCGATGCACCAGTCGTTGACGGTCACGGCCAGGTCGAACAGCCACTTGTCGTCGCCGGCGAAGTAGAAATCGAAGAAGCCGCCCAGCCGCGATTGGCCGTTGCCGGCGTCCTCGAACAGCACGTTGTCGCGGAACAGGTCGCAATGGCAGGGGCCGCCCGGCAGCGCCGCATAGTCGGCGCCGCCGAAGAACGCGCCCTGGAACGCGAGTTCGTCCTGCAGCAGCGCGCGCTGGCTGTCGTCGAGGAAGGGCAGGATCTCGCCCTCGGTCTCGCGCCACCACGCGAGGCTGCGCAGGTTCGGCTGCTGGCGCGGATAGCCGCGGCCCGCCAGGTGCATGCGCGCCAGCATGTCGCCGACCTCGGCGCATTGCTGCGCGTTCGGCGACAGCTGCGAGCTGCCCGGCAGCCGCGTGACGATGGTGGCGGGCTTGCCCTTGAGCGCGCGCAGGATCTCGCCGTCCTTGCCCGGCATCGGCGCCGGTACGCGGATGCCGCGCTCGGCCAGATGCGCCATCAGGTGCAGGTAGTACGGCAGCTGTTCGAAGCGCAGGCGCTCGAAGATGGTCAGCACGTAGTCGCGCGCCTGGCCGTCTTGCTCCATCGTCACGAAGAAATTGCTGTTCTCGATGCCCGAGGGAATGCCGCGCAGCGCGCGCAGCGTACCAAGGTCATAGTCGAGCAGCCATTGCGCGATCTCGTCGTGCGAGACCGTGGTGAATACAGCCATACTGTCTTGTCTGGTTGGAACCGGATGTAAAGCCGGATGGCGCCGGCGGGCAGGGCCCGCGGCATGCCGTGGCGCCGCGGGCAGCGGCGTCCGGCGCGGCCCGGAAGCGAACCCCCGGGCCGGGAGCGGTGAAACGTCGGATGGCGCGCGCGGATGGGGCGGCCCCGTCCGCGGCAGGCTCAGAACTGCAGCACGCGCACCGAAGGCACGCGATTGACTTCGCGTTCGCGGATGCGCGGCGAGCTGTCCTCGGGACGGCTCATCTGGTACTGCGTGCCCGCGCCGGACCTCACTTCGATATCGACCTGCTGGCCGCGGCGGTCGCGGTATTCGCGCACCTGCGTGCCATCGGCCTCGTTCAGCTGGAAGCTCGGCTCGCGTGGATGATTGAGCTGGGTCTTCGCCGACGGCGCGATGGGCTGGTTGTTGATCTCGTTCAGTTCCTGCTGGGACAGCGCGCCGTTGTCGTCGGCGGCCTGCTGGGACGACTGCTGGGCCAGCGCGGCCGGCGCGGCGATCAGCGCGAGCACCGCCGCGGCCAGCGTCAGGCCGCGTCGCGCAACCCCGGGCAGGGGCTCCGGCTCGTCCGCGCCGGCGGCCGGAAAGGATTGGGAGGTCATCTCGGGCTCCTGTGCGATGCGCGCGGCGTGCCGGCGCATCCGAATGGGCGTCGCGGACGGCAGGGCCAGGCGCGACTCGGGCATCAGGCTTGCATTCTAGCAATTCCTGCCGTCCGCGGGCCCGTGGCGAGGCGGTTCGGGCACTCGGAACAAGCGGGCAGCGGCCCGCCGGCGCCACTCACAGGTAGAACATCTCTTCCTTCGGCGGGATCGGCGTATCGCCGCCGCGGCGCTCGTAGTAGTCGTAGACCGCTTCGAGCACCTCGTGCGGCTCGTCGACGATCTGCATCAGATCGAGGTCGTGCTCGGCGATCAGGCCCATCGGCAGCAGCGTGAAGCGGAACCAGTCGAGCAGGCCCTTCCAGAAGCGGCTGCCGACCATCACCACCGGCACCGCGCGCGACTTGCCGGTCTGCACCAGCGTCAGCACCTCGGCCAGTTCGTCGAGCGTGCCGAAGCCGCCCGGCATCACGATGAAGGCGTCCGAGTTCTTGACGAAGGTCACCTTGCGCGTGAAGAAATGGCGGAAGCGCATGGCGATGTCCTGATACGGATTGCCCTGCTGCTCGTGCGGCAGTTCGATATTGAGGCCGACGCTGGCGGACTTGCCCGCGTGCGCGCCCTTGTTGGCCGCTTCCATGATGCCGGGGCCGCCGCCGGAGATCACGGCGAAGCCCGCGTCGGAGAACAGCCGCGCGATGTCGATGGTCTGCTGGTAGTACGGCGAATCCTCGCGCAGGCGCGCGCTGCCGTAGATCGAGACGGCCGGCCGGACCTCGGACAGGTACTCGGTCGCCTCGATGAACTCTGCCATAATCGTGAACATTTGCCACGAGGCGCGCGCCTTCTTGGCGGTCGCGCGGTCTTCGTCGGCCAGCGCACGCAGGCTGGGAATCATCTTGCGCGGGTTGGACCGCGCCGCCTTGGCGGACGCCGGTGCATCGGCGGGCGAGGCGGTATCGCCCGGGCCATCGTCGGCGGGGCCGACGGTGACGTTCACATCCATATCCGCAGCCGTGGTGATCTTGCCTTCGTTGGCACGGACCGCCGCGGTCACGGGGTTGCTGCGGCTGCCGGCCACGCCGTTGGCGTGGTCGGGGGCGGTGGGATCACCGCTTGCCGCGGCACCAGTCAATTTCGAGTCCATGGGAATGTCGGATAGTCCTAAAACACTGCTGCTCGTCGATGGGTCGAGCTATCTGTATCGCGCTTATCACGCGCTGCCGGATCTGCGCAACGGCGAAGGCCTGCCCACGGGGGCCATCTACGGCATGATCAACATGCTGCGCAAGCTGCGCAACGATTACCCGGCAGAGTATAGCGCCTGCGTGTTCGACGCCAAGGGCAAGACCTTCCGCGATGCGCTGTACCCCGCATACAAGGAACATCGCCCGTCGATGCCCGACGATCTCGCCAGGCAGATCGAGCCGATCCACGAGGCGGTGCGCGCGCTGGGCTGGCCGATCGTCGTGGTCGATGGTGTCGAGGCCGATGACGTGATCGGCTCGCTCGCCTGCCAGGCCACCGCCGAGGGCATCCGCACCGTGGTGTCCACCGGCGACAAGGACCTGGCGCAGCTGGTGAACGACAGCGTCACGCTGGTCAATACGATGAGCGGCGAAGTCCTCGATCCGCCGGGCGTGGTGGCCAAGTTCGGCGTACCGCCCGAGCGCATCGTCGACTATCTGTCGCTGATCGGCGATGCGGTCGACAACGTGCCCGGCGTGCCCAAGGTCGGTCCCAAGACCGCGGTCAAATGGCTGACCGAATACGGCACGCTCGACGGCATCATGGCCAATGCGGACAAGATCAAGGGCGTGGTCGGCGAGAACCTGCGCAACACGCTCGAGTGGCTGCCGCGTGCGCGCGAGCTGGTGACGGTGAAGATCGACTGCGACCTGTCCGAGCCGATCCCCGACTTCCATGCGCTGCGCGACATGGGCGAAGACAAGGAGAAGCTGATCGCGTTCTTCTCGCGCTACGGCTTCAAGACCTGGCTGCGCGAGCTGACCGGCGAGAAGCTGCCCGACGCGCGCGCGCAGGCCGCGGCCGCGGCCTCGCGCAACGGCGCGGGCCAGGGCAGCCTGTTCGATGGTCCAGGCGCGGCAGCGGGCGACCAAGCACCGGCCGAAGCGCCCCCCGCCGAGATCCGCTACGAGACCGTGGTCACCGAGTCCGCGCTCGAGGAATGGGCGTGCCGGATCGAGCGCGCCGAGCTGACCTGCATCGATACCGAGACCACGTCGATCGATCCGATGCAGGCGCAGCTGGTCGGCATCTCGCTGTCGGTCGAGCCCGGCATCGCCTGCTATATCCCGGTCGCGCACCAGGGGCCCGACGTGGCCGGCATGGAAGGCCGCGGCCAGTTGCCGCGCGACGTCGTGCTGGCGCGGCTGCGCGCGTGGCTGGAAGATCCGGCGCGCTACAAGGTCGGCCAGCATCTGAAGTACGACGTCCATGTGTTCGCCAACCACGGCATCGCGCTGCGCGGCATTCGCCATGACACGATGCTGCAGAGTTACGTGCTGGCCTCGCACCGCAATCACGGCATGGACAGCCTCGCCGAACGGCTGCTGAACCTGAAGACGCTGACCTACGAAGAGGTCTGCGGCAAGGGCGTCAACCAGCTGTGCTTCGACCAGATCGATCTGGCGCGCGCGACCGAGTACGCGGCCGAGGACGCCGACGTGACGCTGCGCCTGCATCGCAAGATGTATCCGCAGCTGGAGGCGGCCGACGGCCTGCGCTACGTCTACGAGCGCATCGAGATGCCGGTGTCGGTGGTGCTGCAGAAGATCGAGCGCAACGGCGTGCTGATCGACGCGCCGCGCCTCGCCGCGCAGAGCGCCGAATTGGGTCAGCGCATGATGGAACTGGAGCAGCGCGCCTACGAGGCCGCCGGCCAGCCGTTCAATCTGGGCTCGCCGAAGCAGATCGGCGAGATCCTGTTCGGGCGGATGCAGCTGCCGGTCGTCAAGAAGACCAGCAGCGGCGCACCGTCGACCGACGAAGAGGTGCTGCAGAAGCTGGCCGAGGACTATCCGCTGCCGCGGCTGCTGCTCGACTATCGCGCGCTGTCCAAGCTGAAGTCGACCTACACCGACAAGCTGCCGCGCATGGTCAATCCGGCCACCGGCCGGGTGCATACCAGCTACGGCCAGGCCACCGCGGTGACCGGCCGTCTGGCATCGACCGAGCCGAACCTGCAGAACATCCCGGTGCGTACCGAAGAGGGCCGGCGCATTCGCGAGGCCTTCATCGCGTCGCCGGACCATGCGATCGTGTCGGCCGACTATTCGCAGATCGAGCTGCGCATCATGGCCCATATCTCGGGCGACGAGAACCTGCTCGGCGCCTTCGCGCGCGGCGACGACATCCACCGCGCCACCGCGGCCGAGATCTTCGGCGTGGCGGCCGATGCGGTCAGCAGCGAGCAGCGCCGCTATGCCAAGGTCATCAACTTCGGCCTGATCTACGGCATGAGCGCGTTCGGACTGGCGAGCAATCTAGGCATCGAACGCGAGGCGGCCAAGCACTATATCGACCGCTATTTCATGCGCTATCCGGGCGTGGCGCGCTACATGGAAGAAACGCGGCAGACGGCGCGCGAGCAGGGCTATGTCGAGACCGTGTTCGGCCGCCGCCTGTGGCTGCCGGACATCAACGGCGGCAACGGCCCGCGCCGCCAGGCCGCCGAGCGCGCGGCAATCAACGCGCCGATGCAGGGCACGGCGGCCGACCTGATCAAGCTGTCGATGATCGCCGTGCAGGACTGGATTGAACGCGAGTCGCTCGGCACGCGCCAGATCATGCAGGTGCATGACGAGCTGGTGCTCGAGGTGCCGACGGCCGAGCTGGAACTGGTGCGTGCGCGCCTGCCCGAACTGATGTGCGGTGTGGCCGAGCTGCGCGTGCCGCTGGTCGCTGAAACCGGCGTCGGCGCGAACTGGGAAGAAGCCCACTGAGCAAAAGGGGCCTGCCCGGCTCCGTCTTGCCAACCTTGCTGCATTGCAGCAAACTGGCGCAAACGGAAGCAATTCAAAGCAAGACGGCAGTACCCGCCGGCATGCCGGCGGTCCGACCATCCAGAACGGATAGAACATGCAAACAAGCGCGCATCGGATTGTCGTAGTCGGCGGTGGAGCAGGTGGGCTGGAACTGGTAACGCGTCTCGGCGACAAGCTGGGCAAGCGCGGCGCCGCGCATGTCACGCTGGTCGACCGTTCGCCCACGCATATCTGGAAACCGCTGCTGCATGAGGTCGCCGCCGGCAGCATGGACCAGAACACGCACCAGCTCGAATATGCCGCGCAGGCGCTCTGGCACCACTTCGAGTTCCAGCAGGGCGAGCTGACCGGCCTCGATCGCGCGCGCAAGACGATCTCGGTCGCGGCCTGCGTCGACCAGGACGGCATCGAACTGCTGCCCGCGCGCGAGATCCCGTATGACACGCTGGTGCTGGCCATCGGATCGGTCACGCATTTCTTCGGCACGCCTGGAGCGGCCGAGCACGCGATCGCGCTCGACACCGTCGAGCAGGCAGAGCGCTTCCGCCGCCGGCTGATTTCCGCCTGCGTGCGGGCCCAGAACGGGCTGGCGCGGGACGACGACGATGGCGATGGACGCCCCGACGTCGATGTCGTGATCGTCGGCGCCGGCGCGACCGGCGTCGAGCTGTCCGCCGAGCTGCGCAATACCGCGCAGGTGCTGAACGCCTACGGGCTGCATCGCCTGGACCCGCGCCGCGACATCCATATCACGCTGATCGAGGGCGGCCCGCGCATCCTGCCCGCGCTGTCCGAGCGGGTGTCGAAGGAAACCGCCGAGCTGCTGGGCAAGCTGGACGTGCGCATGCTGGTCGGCGAGCGTGTCACCGAGATCGCGCCCGATGCGGTACTGACCGCCAGCGGCAAGCGGATCCCCGCCGAGCTGACGGTCTGGGCGGCGGGCATCACGGCGCCGCCGGTGCTGAAGACGCTCGGCCTGCCGTTGAGCCGGCAGGGCCAGATCGTCGTCAGGCAGACGCTGCAGAGCGAGGGCGACCCGGACATCTTTGCGTTCGGCGATTGCGCCAGCTGTCCGTGGCCGGCCAAGCAGACCACGGTGCCGCCGCGCGCGCAGGCCGCGCACCAGCAGGCCAGCTTCCTGTACGACGCGCTGCGCGCGCGGCTGGAAGGACGGCCGTTGCCGGAATTCCAGTTCAAGGATCTCGGCTCGCTGGTGTCGCTGGGCCGCTTCACCGCGGTCGGCAATCTGATGGGCGGGCTGATCGGCGGCTCGATGTTCATCGAGGGGCTGATGGCGCGGCTGATGTACACCTCGCTGTACCGGATGCATGTGATGGCGCTGCACGGCGCCGTGCGCATGGGCCTCGATACCGTCGCCCACTGGCTGCGCAGCAAGACCCATCCGCGCGTGAAGCTGCACTGAGCGATTCGCCGCCGCGTGGCCAAGGTGCGGCGGGGTGCGGCAGGGCGACAAGGCGCGACAAGGCACAGCGAGGCGACGGCGCGGCTGCCGCGTGCCGCCGCCTGCAGCGTGCGCTGGACACCATGTTTGCTTAGAATCGCCTTCCTGATGCCCCGGCCCGTCCGCTGGCGCAGCGTCCGCCCGTTCGCCAACATCAGGAGACCCGCATGCTCAAGCCCGAAGTGGAAAGCCTCGTTCCCGGCCAGACGTTCGACCGGCGCAGCTTCGTCAAGACCGCCCTCGGCTCTGCCTTCGCCGCCGCCGCGCTGCCGGTCACCGCGCAGGCGATCAAGACCGATTTCGATGGGCTGACGGCCGGCGAGGTCACGATCCCGTCCGGCGACTTCAAGATGCCGATCTACCGGGCGATGCCGCAAGGCAAGCGCGACCTGCCGGTGGTGCTGGTGATCAGCGAGATCTTCGGCGTGCACGAATACATCGCCGACACCTGCCGGCGCCTGGCCAAGCAGGGCTATCTGGCGATCGCCCCCGAGCTGTTCGCGCGCCAGGGCGATCCGACCAGCTTCGGCACGATCCAGGAACTGCAGCGCGAGATCATCGCCAAGACGCCGGACAGCGAGGTGCTGGGCGACCTCGATGCGGCGGTCGCATGGGCCGGCGCCAACGGCGGCAATGTCGGCAAGCTCGGCATCACCGGCTTCTGCTGGGGCGGCCGCATCGTCTGGCTCTACGCCGCGCACAGCAGGCAGCTGAAGGCCGGCGTCGCCTGGTATGGCCGGCTCGGCGGCGACACCACGCCGCTGCAGCCGCGCCATGCGGTCGATATCGCCGCGCAGCTGAAGGCGCCGGTACTGGGTTTGTACGGCGGCAAGGACACCGGCATCCCGCTGGAAGCCGTCGACAGGATGAAGGCGGCGCTGGCGGCGGCCAACAATCCGGCCGCCAAGGCCTCGAAGTTCATCGTCTACCCCGAGTCCGGCCACGCCTTCCATGCCGACTACCGGCCCAGCTATCGCGAGGCGGACGCGAAGGACGGATGGCAGAAGTGCCTGGCGTGGTTCAAGGAGCACGGGGTGGCGTAGCGCTTCCCGGCATATCCCCAGATTCGGTACGTTCGTACCCATTTTGGGGATATCCGCGGCAAGCGGGCGGTTCCCGGTGACGCGCCGGCTTCCGCAACGGAAGCCCGGCCCATTGCAAAATCCCCCGACCTCCGTACAATGCGGGCTTTGCGCCTCTTGCAACAGTGTTGCGTTTATACGGACCGATGCGGCCTGGCCGCGCGGCCCGCGACACGGGCAGGGGCGAACCCTCCGGGAGCCCATCATCTTTTCCACGCTCGTCTTGATCCTGCTGGCCACCACGATTTCCGGCGTGGGCAGCATTCTCGGTGCCGCCTTGCTGTCGCTGACCGCGGCGTCGCGCGCGGTGGAGCGCATGGTCAGTTTTTCGGTCGGCGTGCTGCTGGCCACCGCCTTGCTGCATTCGTTGCCGGAGGCGTTCGCCTCGGGCGCCGATCCGCGCGCGCTGTTCGGCACGCTGCTCGCTGGCCTGCTCGGCTTCTTCCTGCTGGAAAAGATCTCGCTGCTGCGCCATTCGCACCATCACGAGGGCGACGGCCATCATCACCATCACGGCCATGATCGCGAGGAGGCTGGCCGCAGCGGCCTGACGATCCTGGTCGGCGATACCTTCCACAATTTTGCCGATGGCATCGTGATCGCCGCGGCGTTCCTGGCCGATCCCAAGATCGGCATCGTCACCGCGCTGGCGATCGCCGCCCACGAGATCCCGCAGGAAGTCGGCGACTTCATCGTGCTGCTCAATGCCGGATTCTCGAAGGCGCGCGCCTTTGCCTTCAATCTGCTGTCGAGCCTGGCCGCGGTGGCGGGCGGGCTGGTCGGGTATTTCCTGCTCGACGAGATGAGCGGCTGGGTGCCGTATGTGCTGGTGATCGCCGCCAGCAGCTTCCTCTATATCGCGGTCAGCGACCTGATGCCGCAGATGCAGCGCAAGCCGCGCTGGCGCGAGTCGATCGTGCAGGTGGTGCTGGTGGCCGCCGGCATCGCGGCGATCGTCTGGGTGACCGACGGCGTCCACGATCACCACGGCCACGGCGAGGCGGGCCATGGCGGAGCCGGCCATGCGCACGCGCATGCCGACCACTGAGCTGTTGCAGCCGCCGCGCCACGCGGGCGGCTGCCGTCGCTAGCGCCGGCTTACCGCTCGCCGGTCGCGACCGGCCGCGCCGGATCGGCGCACCACTCGCTCCACGAGCCGGGGTAGAGCGCCGCGCCCGATAGTCCCGCCACTTCCAGCGCCAGCAGGTTGTGGCAGGCGGTGACACCGGAGCCGCACTGCATCACCGCGCGCTCGGCCGGGGTCGCGCCCAGCACGCCGCCAAATTCGCCGCGCAGCGTTTCGGCCGGCTTGAAGCGGCCGTCGGGCTGCAGATTGTCCTTGAAGCAGCGGTTGACCGCGCCGGGGATATGGCCGCCGACCGGGTCCAGCGTTTCGTTCTCGCCGCGGAAGCGATCCGGCGCGCGGGCATCGACCACCTGCAGGCTCGGCGACTGCAGATTGGCCATCAGCGTATCGGCATCGACCGTGCCGACCAGCGACGGCCGGCGCGTCAGATGGCCGCCCGCGTGCGCTTCCGGTTCCGGCGTGGTGCCGCTCTCCAGCGGCAGGCCGGCCGCGACCCAGGCCTGCTTGCCGCCGTCGAGCACGGCCACCGCTTGATGGCCGATCCAGCGCAGCAGCCACCAGGCGCGCGCGGCGTACATGCCGCCCTGCGCGTCGTAGACGACCACCTGGGTGTCGTCGTTGACGCCGAGCGCGCGCAGGCGCGCGGTCAGCGCGTCGGGATCGGGCAGCGGATGACGGCCGTTGCGGCCGGTCTTCTCGCCCGACAGCTCGTTGTCCAGATGCAGGTAGAAGGCGCCGGGCAGATGGCTCTGGTGGTAGGCCGCGCGGCCGGCGGCCGGATCGGCCAGGTCGAAGGAGCAATCGATCAGCACGCTGTGCCGGCCCGCATCCTGGCGCAGCGCCTGCAGATCGGCGCAGGAGATCAGCGTGGTCCAAACGGCTTGGGGCATCGTAAAACCTGTCTAGTGGCGACGGATCGTCGAGGAATTCCGATGATCGCCGAAAGTGGCGCCTGCCGCCATCGGAGCGAGGCTGACGCGGGGGGGCAGGCCTGCTCGCCTAGCCCATTCGCCGGGGTGTTCTCCCTCTCCCGCTTGCGGGAGAGGGCCGGGGAGAGGGAGAGGGCGTTGGCCATTGCCGCTGACGTTCGCGGATCCACCGCCGCCTCCCTCTCCCCCGAGCCCTCTGCCACAAGCGGGAGAGGGGAGTTCCAGGGCCTCGAGACCTACACCTCGGGATGCACCTCCGCCTCGGCCGACTTGACCGGCGTCGCCGCCGTCGGCTGGCTGGTGCTCTCGCGCGCGCGGGTCAGCGTGGTGGCGATGCCGCTCGCGATGATCAGGCCCATGCCGAGCCACGACAGGCAGTTCAGCGCGTCGTCCCAGATCATCATGCCCCACAGGCTCGAGAACACGATGCCGGCGTATTGCAGATTGGCGGTCAGCAGCGTGTTGCCGCGCTTGTAGGCGCGCGTCATCGCGGTCTGGCCGAGGGTGGCGAGGATGCCGATGCCCAGCAGCAGGCCGGCGCCGTGCCAGGTGTGGCTGCTGACGCCCGAGAACATCATCCAGACCACCCCGGCCAGCGTGCCGACCAGCGAGAAATAGAACACGATGCGGCCTTCGGGCTCGCCCAGCTGGCCGAGCTGCCGCACCTCGACATAGGCCAGCGCCGTGAACATGCCGGAGATCAGCCCGACCAGGCCGCCGGTCAGCTGATCCTTGCCGACCGACGGCTGCAGCAGGCAGATCACCCCGGCGAACGACATCACGATGGCGCCGATCAGCTTGCGGTCCGCGCCGCCGGCGGTGCCCGCCAGCGCCGCGCCGGCGCCGACGATCAGCGCGATCCAGACCGGCGACATGTAGTTCAGCGTCATCGCCGTGGCCAGCGGCAGCAGGCTGATCGAGGTGAACCAGAGCATCAGCGCGGTCACGCCGAACAGGCTGCGCTTGATATGCGTGGTCATATGCGGCGTTCGCACCGAGATGCCGCTGGAGGCCAGGATCGCCCAGATGATCAGCATGCTGATCAGGCTTCGGTAGAAGACGATCTCGCCGGTGGTGTACATCTCGGAAGCCAGCTTGACGCCCACCCCCATCAGCGAGAACGAGAAGGCGGCGAACAGCATCCAGAGCGATTGCATGGCGAGGGAAGGCGAGGACGGCGGGAATTCGGGAACCGCGGCGCGGCGCCTCGCGGCGCGGCAGCGTGCCGGGCGGCAAGTGAGGTGGCAGCCGCTTTGGCGAGCCGATTGTAGCAGTGCTGATGCATTGCACCAAAGTCCGATGGGCGGTCATCGCCCATTGCGTGCTTGGCAGCGGCGGCTACGCGGCCGCGAATGAAAACGGACCGCCGTGGCGGTCCGTTTTGCCGGAGCGCGGGGCACGGTGCCCGCCGCTCATTTGATGCTCATTTGGCGCTCATTCGACGCTCGTTGGACGCTCATTTGACGCTCAAGCAGCCGATCCCATCGCGCGCCGATACCACTCGTGGAAGTGCTGCATGCCGTCTTCCATCGGCGACTGGTACGGGCCGACCTCGTTCTCACCGCGCTTCATCAGCGCCAGCCGCCCGGCATCCATGCGCTCGGCGATCTCGTCGTCCTCGATGCAGGTCTCCATATAGGCGGCCCGCTCGGCCTCGACGAACTCGCGCTCGAACAGCACGATTTCCTCGGGGTAGTAGAACTCCACGACGTTGCGGGTCTTGCGCGGGCCCATCGGGTGCAGCGTCGAGATGACCAGCACGTTGGGGTACCACTCGACCATCACGTTCGGGTAGTAGGTCAGCCAGATCGCGCCATGCTTGGGCAGCTCGCCGTTGTTGAAGCGCAGCACGGCGTCGTGCCACTTCTGGTAGGTCGCGCTGCCGGGCCGCTTCAGGCCGGCGTGCAGGCCGACGGTCTGCACGCTGTACTGCTCGCCGAACTCCCACTTCAGGTCGTCGCAGGAGACGAAGCTGCCCAGGCCCGGGTGGAAGGGCACGACGTGGTAGTCCTCGAGATAGACCTCGATGAAGGTCTTCCAGTTGTAGTCGCAGTCATGGACCTCGACGTGGTCCAGCATGTAGCCGTCGAAGTTCAGGTCCTGCGAGACGCCGAGGCGTGCGAGATCGGCGCGCACGTCGCGCTCGCCCTCGAACAGCAGGCCGTTCCAGTTCTGCAGCGGCGAACGTTTCAGGTGCAGGCAGGGCTGCTGGGCGAAATGCGGCGCGCCGAGCAGCTCGCCCTTCAGATCGTAGGTCCAGCGGTGCAGCGGGCAGACGATATTGGAGGCGTTGCCGCGCCCGTTCAGCATGATGGCCTGGCGGTGGCGGCAGACGTTGGACATCAGCTCGATGCCCTCCGGATTGCGCACCAGCATGCGGCCTTCTTCCTCGGCGGCCAGCGTATGGTAGTCGCCGACTTCGGGCACCATCAGCGCGTGGCCGACATAGGCGGGGCCCTTCTTGAACAGCAGATCCAGTTCCTGTTGATGCAAGGCCTCGTCGAAGTACGCACGGACGGGCAGCTGTGTATCAGCCGGCGCAAGCTTCAGCGCGGTGCTGAGATTGGACATTATCCCCACTCCCTAATAAACAGGCGAAAGCAGTGAACAACCCAACCATCGAAATTGAAATCGATATGGGAAAGACGGTCAGACCGGGAGCCCGTGGCATGGTGCCGCGGTTTTCGCTGACGAACCGGGGATTGTACCCCAGCCCGGGGATAAGGGCCTGATTTTTTTGCCTTTTTGGCGCGGCCGCGAACATTGGCCGGCCTCAATGTGGCGTTTTGTGCTCACGAACACGCGATGCCGCCCGGTGTGCCGGCCGGGCCGCGCCGATCCCCCCATCGGTTCGGGCTTGGCCGGGACGATTTGCCGTAAAATCGCGGTTTCTGGATCAAAACCCCATATGCCAAAGACAACCACCGTGCCGGCCGGCGACGGCGACCAGGTTCCCACCAGCGCGCCGCCAGCCTCGTACGAGGCCGCCATGGCCGAGCTCGAAGCGCTGGTCACCAGCATGGAAAGCGGGGCGTTGCCGCTGGAGGAATCGCTGGCGGCCTACCGGCGCGGTGCCGAACTGGTCAAGTATTGCCAGCAGATGCTCGAGCGCATCGAGCAGCAGGTCAAGGTGCTCGAGGGCGACGCGCTCAAGCCCCTGGCCGAGCCCGGCAGCCAGGCAGATACCGAATGACCGCCTTCGCGCAGTGGATGCAGGACCGCGCCGCCCGTACCGAGGCGGCGCTGGCGGCCGCGTTGCCGGCCGCGGACCGGTTGCCGGCGCGGCTGCACGAGGCGATGCGCTACGCGGCCATGGGCGGCGGCAAGCGGGTGCGCCCGCTGCTGGTCCATGCGGCCGGCGAGGTCGGCGGCGCCGACCCGAGCGCCTGCGATGCCGCGGCCTGCGCGGTCGAGATGATCCACGCGTATTCGCTGGTGCACGACGACATGCCCTGCATGGACGACGACGACCTGCGCCGTGGCCGGCCGACCGTGCACAAGGCCTATGACGAGGCCACCGCGCTGCTGGTCGGCGATGCGCTGCAGACCCAGGCCTTCATCGTGCTGGCCGAGGCGGATACGCTGGAACCGGCCGCGCGGCTGCGGCTGGTCGGCGAACTGGCGCGCGCTTCGGGCTCGGCCGGCATGGCCGGCGGCCAGGCGATCGACCTGCAGCACGTCGGCCAGGCGATGTCGCTGGACCAGTTGGAGACGATGCACCGGATGAAGACCGGCGCATTGCTGCGCGCGAGCATCCGCATGGGCGCGCTGTGCGGCCGCATCGACGGGGCGGGCTTGGCGGCGCTGGACCGCTACGCCGCCGCGATCGGTTTGGCGTTCCAGGTGGTAGACGATATTCTGGACGTTACCGCCGATACCGCCACACTGGGCAAGACCGCCGGCAAGGATGCCGAGCAGCACAAGCCGACCTATGTGTCGCTGCTTGGCCTGGAACCGGCCCGCGAACTGGCCGCCCGGCTGCGCGACGACGCCCGCAAGGCGCTGGGCGAATTCGGCGACCGCGCGGCAAGGCTGGCGGACCTGGCCGACCTGATCGTGCTGCGCACGCATTGACAGCGGGCCGCGCGACCGATCGCCGTAAAACGACGAGCCGGACGGGAGAATCCGGCGGCAGGACGGATACCATGACTTACGCATTGCTCAATACCATCGACGACCCCGCGGACCTGCGCAAGCTCGACCGCCGCCAGCTGGCCACGCTGGCCGACGAACTGCGCGCCTTCGTGCTGGAGTCGGTCTCGCAGACCGGTGGCCACCTGTCGTCCAATCTCGGCACGGTCGAACTGACGATCGCGCTGCACTATGTGTTCGACACCCCGGTGGACCGGCTGGTGTGGGACGTCGGCCATCAAAGCTATCCGCACAAGATCCTGACCGGGCGGCGCGAGCGCATGAACACGCTGCGCCAGTGGAACGGCATCTCGGGCTTTCCCCGCCGCAGCGAAAGCGAGTACGACACCTTCGGTACCGCGCATTCGTCGACCTCGATCTCGGCCGCGCTCGGCATGGCGCTCGGCGCCCGCACGCTGGGCGAGCAGCGCGTGTCGATCGCGGTGATCGGCGACGGCGCGATGACCGCCGGCATGGCCTTCGAGGCGATGAACAACGCCGGCGTCTACAAGGACCTGCCGCTGGTGGTGGTGCTCAACGACAACGACATGTCGATCTCGCCGCCGGTCGGCGCGCTGAACCGCCATCTGGCGCGCCTGCTCAGCGGCCAGTTCTATGCGGCGACCAAGAAGGGCATCGAGCGCGTGCTGTCGGTCGCGCCGCCGGTGCTCGAGTTCGCCAAGCGCTTCGAGGAACATGCGAAGGGCATGGTGGTGCCGGCCACGCTGTTCGAGGAATTCGGCTTCAACTACATCGGGCCGATCGACGGCCACGATCTCGATTCGCTGGTGCCGACGCTGCAGAACATCCGCCGCCGCGCGCTGGAAGGCGCCGGCCCGCAGTTCCTGCATGTCGTCACCAAGAAGGGCCAGGGCTACAAGCTGGCCGAGGCCGACCCGATCCTCTATCACGGCCCCGGCAAGTTCAATCCGGCCGAAGGCATCCGCCCGGCCGCCAAGCCGGCACGCAAGACCTATACGCAGGTGTTCGGCGAATGGCTGTGCGACCAGGCCGCGGCCGATCCGCGGCTGATCGGCATCACGCCGGCAATGCGCGAAGGTTCGGGTCTGGTCGAATTCGAGCAGCGTTTTCCGGACCGCTACTACGACGTCGGCATCGCCGAGCAGCATGCGGTGACCTTCGCCGGCGGCATGGCGTGCGAGGGCCTGAAGCCGGTGGTCGCGATCTACTCGACCTTCCTGCAGCGCGGTTACGACCAGCTGATCCACGACGTCGCGCTGCAGAACCTGCCGGTGGTGTTCGCACTGGATCGCGCTGGCCTGGTCGGCGCCGATGGCGCGACCCACGCCGGTGCCTACGACATTCCCTATCTGCGCTGCATCCCCAACATGATGGTGATGACGCCGGCGGACGAGAACGAGTGTCGCCAGCTGCTGAGCACGGCCTTCGCGCAGGACTGTCCGACCGCCGTGCGCTATCCGCGCGGCGCGGGCCCGGGCGTGGCGACGCAGGCCTCGCTCGACACGCTGCCGGTCGGCAAGGGCGAGATGCGCCGCAGCTGCGGCGCGCGCGCCGGCCAGCGGGTCGCCGTGCTGGCGTTCGGCTCGATGCTGCATCCCGCCTTGGGCGCGGCCGACAAGCTCGACGCCGCGGTGGCCAACATGCGCTTCGTCAAGCCGCTCGATGTGGAGCTGGTGAAGACGCTGGCGCGCGAGCACGACTACCTGGTCACGGTGGAAGAGGGCGTCGTGATGGGCGGCGCCGGCAGCGCGGTGCTCGAGGCGCTGGCCGCGGCCGGCATCGAGATCCCGGTGCTGCAGCTGGGCCTGCCGGACCACTTCGTCGATCACGGCGATCCCGCCTTCCTGCTATCGCAATGCGGCCTCGATGCGGCCGGCATCGAGCGCTCGGTACGCGAGCGTTTCGGCCTGACGATGCCCGCCGCCACGGCCGCGTCCGCCGCATCCGCGGCGGCAACCAAGGCCGCCTGAGCGGGCGTCCGCACGCCCCCGCACCGGCGGCTGCCAGCCCGGTGCGGGCGGCATCACCCGAATTCCCTTAGAATCGCTGGTTTTCGTGTTCGCAGCTGCGGGCTGGCGCCGCCGTGTTTTCCGGCGCGCCCGTGGTTTCACACTCGTTGCGCGGCAAGGTGGACTGCGAAGATGCCGCGACCGTAAAGGAAACCGAGGAAATCCGTCATGAATGACATCAATCCGGCCTTCGTGATGCCCGACGTGCAATCGAGCCTGGACACGCGTCAGATTCCGATCCAGCGTGTCGGCGTGCGTGGCGTGCGCTATCCGCTCACGATGCGTACCCCCAGCGGCGTGCATCCGACCGTCGGCACCTTCAACCTCGACGTGCACCTGCCCGCCGACCAGAAGGGCACCCACATGTCGCGCTTCGTTGCGCTGCTCGAGGACGAGCGCGAGCCGCTCGACCTGGCGTCGTTCCGCGAACTGCTCGACAAGATGCTGCAGCGGCTCGAGGCGCAGGCCGGCCGTATCGAGGTCACCTTCCCCTATTTCATCAACAAGGTCGCACCGGTGTCTGGCGTCGCCTCGCTGATGGACTACGAGGTCACGCTGATCGGCGAAGCGCGCGATGGCGTCACCCGGGTCTGGCTGAAGGCGCTGGTGCCGGTCACCAGCCTGTGCCCGTGCTCGAAGAAGATCTCGCAGTACGGCGCGCACAACCAGCGCTCGCACATCACGATGTGCGTCGAGCTGGCGGCCGACCTGCCGGTCGAGGCGCTGGTGCGGATGGCCGAGGAAGAGGCCTCGTGCGAACTGTGGGGTTTGCTCAAGCGTCCGGACGAGAAGTACGTGACCGAGCGCGCCTACGAGAATCCGAAGTTCGTCGAGGACCTGGTGCGCGATATCGCGATGCGGCTCAATGCCGATGAGCGCATCGTGGCCTACGTGCTCGAGGCCGAGAACTTCGAGTCGATCCACAACCACAGCGCCTATGCGGTGATCGAGCGGGACAAGCGGCTGAGCCAGCTGGCTGCCTGAGCGAGCGACGCAAACGACAACGCCACCCGACCGGGTGGCGTTTTTCATTGATGCAGCGCGCGCGCGGGCGGGCGCGGATCAGGCGCGGATCACTGCGCAGCCGGCAGCCGCAGATCCGCCAGGTCCCAGCGCGGCGTGACGCCGTAGCCGTACTCGCGCTGCGCCAGTTGCGGCGCGGCCTGCAGCCGCATTGCGCCGGCGAACGCGATCATCGCGCCGTTGTCGGTGCAGAAGGCCAGGTCCGGATAGAAGACCTGCGCGCGCCGCCTGGCCGCCAGTTCGTCGAGCCGCTCGCGCAGCTGGCGATTGGCGCCGACGCCGCCGGCGACGACCAGCCGCTTGTGGCCGGTTGCCTTCAGCGCCGCCATCGACTTGGCCGCGAGCACGTCGACGATCGCATCGACGAAGGCGCGCGCCAGATTGGCGCGATCCTGCTCGCAGATGTTGCCGAGCTTGCGCGCCTGCGTCAGCACCGCGGTCTTCAGGCCGGCGAACGAAAAGTCGAGATTGCCCGAATGCAGCATCGGCCGCGGCAGTTCGTACGCCCCGGGCAGCCCGAACTCGGCCAGCCGCGACACTTCGGGGCCACCGGGGTAGCCCAGGCCCAGCAGCTTGGCGGTCTTGTCGAAGGCCTCGCCGGCCGCGTCGTCCAGCGTCTCGCCAAGCAGCGCGTAGTCGCCGATGCCGCGCACCTCCATCAGCTGCGTGTGGCCGCCCGATACCAGCAGCGCGACGAAGGGGAAGGCGGGCGGATTCGGCGTCAGCAGCGGCGACAGCAGATGGCCCTCCAGATGGTGCACGCCGAGCATCGGCACATCGAGGGCGAATCCCAGCGCATTGGCCACCGAGGCGCCGACCAGCAGCGCGCCGGCCAGTCCCGGCCCCTGCGTGAAGGCGATCGCGTCGATGTCGCCACGCTGGCGTCCGGCCTCGTCCAGCACCTGTTGCAGCAGCGGCAGCACGCGGCGGATATGGTCGCGCGAGGCCAGTTCGGGTACCACGCCGCCGTAGTCCCGATGCATCGCGATCTGCGAGTGCAGCGCGTGCGCGAGCAGGCCGGCCTCGGTGTCGTAGAGGGCCAGGCCGGTTTCGTCACAGGAGGATTCGATGCCGAGAACGAGCATGGTGTGGTGCGGATGGAGGCGAAGCGCCAGGGCCGCGGCGCAAAGCCTGCGAGGGTAGCACAGCGGGCCGCTGCGCGCTTTTCGCTACAATCGCCGATTCTCCAGCAGGATCGTCATGTCAGAGTCGCACTCAGCAGCGCAGCCAGCGGCGCGCCCATTATCGCGCCGCCCGTCGCCGTCGTCGCCGTCCTCGCCGTCCTCCGGGGCCCGACGTTACGACGTGGCGGTGCTCGGTGCCGGGGCGGCCGGCATGATGTGTGCCGCGGTCGCGGGCCAGCAGGGCGCCCGCGTCGTGCTGATCGACCATGCCACGCGGCTCGCCGAGAAGATCCGCATCTCCGGCGGCGGGCGCTGCAATTTCACCAATCTGCACGCCGGGCCGGCCAACTACCTGTCCGACAATCCGCATTTCTGCCGCTCGGCGCTGGCGCGCTATACGCCCCAGGATTTCCTCGCGCTGATGCGGCGCCATCAGATCGACTGGCACGAAAAGCATCGCGGCCAGCTGTTCTGCAACGACAGCGCCGAGCAGGTCATCGAGATGCTGCGGGCCGAGTGCGGCGCGGGACAGGTCCATTGGCGCACCGGCTGCACGGTCGCCGAGATTCGCCGGGAAGGCGACGACTTTCTGCTGCTGACGCCTGATGGCCCGGTGCGGGCGGGTGCCCTCGTGGTCGCCACCGGCGGGCTGTCGATCCCCAAGATCGGTGCCACCGATTTCGGCTACCGGATCGCTCGCCAGTTCGGCCTGCCGGTGGTCGAAACGCGGCCCGCGCTGGTGCCGCTGACCTTCGACGGCGCCGCCTGGCAGCCGTTCGCGCCGCTGGCGGGACTGTCCCGCGAGGTCGATATCGCCACCGGCAAGGGCAAGGAGGCCGGCGCCTTTCGCGAGGACCTGCTGTGGACGCACCGCGGGCTGTCCGGCCCGGCGGTGCTGCAGATCTCCAGCTATTGGCGCCCCGGCACGCCGATCACGATCGACCTGTTCGAGGGCGAGGACGCCGCGGCCTGGCTGCTGGAGGCCAAGAACGGCACCCGCAAGCATCTGGGCAACCTGCTGGCCGCCCGGATGCCGGCGCGCCTGGCCGACGCCTGGTGCCGCGCCGCCGGGCTCGACGCCGCGAAGTTGCCGCACGATCTGCCGGACAAGGCGCTGCGCAAGCTGGGCGAGGCGCTGAACCGCTGGCAGCTGGTGCCGTCCGGTACCGAGGGCTACCGCAAGGCCGAGGTCACGCGCGGTGGGGTTGACACGCGAGCGCTGTCGTCCAGCACGATGATGGCGCGCTCGGTGCCGAATCTGTACTTCATCGGCGAGGTGGTCGACGTCACCGGGTGGCTCGGCGGCTACAATTTCCAGTGGGCCTGGGCGTCTGGTGTGGCGGCTGGCAAGGCGGTCGCGGAGAACGTGCGGACCATCGCCGAGGCGCCGAAGGCGCGGCCGGATCTCAGTGGTAAACCCGAGCCGTAAACCGGCACGCTTGACGAATTTCGTGCTAGACTCCAAATCTTCGTAAAACCGCTAACTCCACTTTTGGCACATGACCACGATTCGCCTCAAAGAAAACGAGCCGTTTGAAGTTGCGATGCGACGCTTCAAGCGCACCATCGAAAAGAACGGTTTGATTACTGAACTGCGGGCGCGCGAGTTTTATGAAAAGCCGACGGCAGAGCGGAAGCGCAAGAAGGCGGCGGCGGTGAAGCGCCACTACAAGCGCATTCGCAGCCAGATGCTGCCGAAGAAGCTGTACTGATCGACCGGTCGATCGGCTGAACGCCTTTCCGCGTCAGCATCCAGACCCGCTGTGGGCCTCGCTCCGGCGGGTTTTTGTGTTGGTGCTCCGCCTCCCTGTCCGCCCTCGCTCGTTATCGTTTTGTGCTGACGAGTCCACCTGGAAAGATTGCCATGTCCCTCAAGCAACGAATCACCGATGACATGAAGGCCGCCATGCGGGCGCGCGAGTCGGAGCGGCTCGGCACGATCCGGCTGCTGCTGGCAGCGATCAAGCAGCGTGAAGTCGACGAGCGGACGGAACTGGACGACGCTGCCGTGCTGGCGGTGGTCGAGAAGCTGATCAAGCAGCGCAAGGACTCGATCTCGCAGTTCCAGCAGGCTGGCCGCACCGACCTGGTGGACAAGGAGAGCGCCGAGCTGGAGGTGCTGCAGGTCTACATGCCGGCTGCGCTGTCCGACGCCGAAGTGGCGGCCGAAGTCGCCAACGCGGTGGCCGAGAGCGGCGCCGCGGGTCCGCAGGACATGGGCAAGGTCATGGCCCTGTTGAAGGGCCGGCTGGCGGGCCGCGCCGATATGAGCGCCGTGTCGGCCCAGGTCAAGGCGGCGCTGACCGCCAAATAGCGCCCAGCGCCAGTGCGTTCGCCTGCGGCGGTGCCGCATAGTGGCAATACAGTCACAAATTTCTGGCAAGCTGCGATCGACGCACTACAATAATTTCACTCTTCGCCGGGTGAGACACCGCCCGGCTTGCATTTCTACAAGGGCCGCCCGAAGTTTGCGGCGGCCGCGTCGTCAGGACGGCCAACCGGGTGATTCCGCAATCCTTCATTCAGGACCTGCTGAACCGCGTCGACATCGTCGATGTGGTGGGCAAGTATGTCCAGCTGAAGAAGGGCGGCGCGAACTTCATGGGGCTGTGCCCCTTCCATAACGAGAAGTCACCATCGTTCACAGTGTCGCCGGCCAAGCAGTTCTACCATTGCTTCGGCTGCGGCGCGCATGGGTCGGCCATCGGCTTCCTGATGGAATATTCCGGGCAGAGCTATCCCGACGCGGTGCGCGAACTGGCGCAGTCGGTCGGCCTGTCGGTGCCCGAAGAGCGCGACCGGTTGCCGCCGGCCCAGCGTGCCGAACAGCAGGCGAAGTCGCTGGCGCTGTCCGACGCGATGACGCGGGCCAGCGAGTTCTATCGGCGCCAGCTGCGCGGAGCGCCCGGGGCGATCCAGTACCTGAAGGGTCGCGGCCTGACCGGCGAGATTGCCGCGCAGTTCGGCCTGGGCTATGCCCCGGACGACTGGCAGGGGCTGGAGTCGGTGTTCGGCAGCTATCGCGACGACGCGATCGCGGGGCCGCTGATCGAGGCCGGCCTGCTGATCGAGAGCGAAAAGCGCGATGCCGACGGCAAGCCGCGCCGCTACGACCGCTTTCGCGACCGCATCATGTTCCCGATCCGCAATACCAAGGGGCAGGTGATCGGCTTTGGCGGCCGCGTGATGGGCCAGGGCGAGCCCAAGTACCTGAACTCGCCCGAAACGCCGCTGTTCAGCAAGGGCACCGAGCTGTACGGGCTGTTCGAGGCGCGGCATGCGATCCGGGAAACCGGCTATGTGCTGGTGGTCGAAGGGTATATGGACGTGGTGGCGCTGGCGCAACTGGGCTTTGCCAATGCGGTGGCCACGCTGGGCACCGCCTGCACGCCCGTGCATGTGCAGAAGCTGCTGCGCCAGACCGACGCGGTGGTGTTCTCGTTCGACGGCGATGCCGCCGGGCGCCGTGCCGCGCGCCGCGCGCTGGAGGCGTGCCTGCCCTATGTCGCCGACAACAAGACCATCCGCTTCCTGTTCCTGCCCGCCGAGCACGACCCCGACAGCTACGTCCGCGAGGAAGGCACCGAGGCCTTCGCCGCGCAGGTGCGCGATGCGATGCCGCTGTCGCGCTTCCTGCTGCAATGCGTGACCGAGGAGCAGGACCTGCGGCAGCCAGAGGGCCGTGCGCGCGCGCAGTACGAGGCCAAGCCGCTGCTCAAGGCGATGCCGCCCGGCGGCCTGCGCCTGCAGATCGTGCGCGAGCTGGCCGAGGCCACCGGCACCACGCCGGCGGAGATCGAGGCGGTGTGCGGCCTGGGCAGCGATGCCGCGCGCGTCGGCCGCTTCGCCCAGCCGCGCGCGCGGGCGCGGCGGCAGGCGCCCGCCGGGCTGGAGCAGCGCGTGCTGCAACTGCTGATGCGCTATCCGGCGCTGTCGGCGCGGCTCGACGACGATGCGCGCGCGCTGCTGCTCGATGCCGAGGCCGGCGGCTCCGAAGTGCTGGCCCATCTGGTCGCCAGCTGCGACGCCTTGCAGGGCGAGGTCAACTTCGCCGCCTTCAGCGAGCAGCTGGCGCAGTCGCCGTTCGCCGACGTCTATGCCAATGTGCGCGCCGGCGTGCTGCGCGAGGACATCGACGAGGAGCCGGCGACGCTGGAATTCGACGCGGCGATCGCCAAGCTGCTGGTCGAGCCGCTGCAGCGGGAGTTGGCGCAGTTGCAGTCGGCGGTCGAGAACGGCACGGCCGACGAGGCGGGCAAGACGCGCATGCGCTGGCTGATCGCGGAGATCCACCGGCGCAAGCGCCTTGGTTGAAAAACGGAATTCGGCCGCCATACCGGAAACAGGTACGCGGCCAGGTGGCAGAAGGACAGCATAAACAAGGCAAAGTCCGTTGGTTTTGGGCTTAAGCCTTGATTTTTCAGGTGAAAACCTCACCTGTCGGGAAGGCCGGCTAGTGGCGACGTGCTACAATAGCCGGTTTGGATTGCGAAATCTTTCTCTCCAGTTCTGGTGAAAGTGAGCGTGCCAATGGCAAAGGCCAAAGCAACCGAAAAGGTTTCCACTAAGGCTCCCCGAGCGGGGAGCGGCAAGGCGTCGATGCAAGCCGCGGCGGAAAAGCCCGCCACGCGATCTGCGACGCAAGCCAGGTCTGCGCCAGCCAAGTCAGCGCGTCCCGCCAAGGCGGCCGCAACGACGACACCCACCAGAACCCGCGCATCCGAGAAACAGCCCTCGACTTCGGCACGCGAGAGCGGCAAGAACGCCAATGCAAGCGCGAGCGCAAGCGCGCATACGGCAACAGCGGGCGGCAAACGTGCCGCGTCCGAACCTGTTAAAGGCAAGAGTATCCCCGTGGCGAAACAGCAGAACACCGAAGTCGAGAGCAAGCGAACGGCAGCCGCCGGCGCCAAGACCGCCAGCGCCAAGTCCGGCGCGACCGCGGCGGCGTCCAAGGCGCGCGCCGCCACCTCCGCACCCGTAGCATCCCAGCGTCCCGCTGCGGCCGTCGCGCCGGAGCCGAAGAAGCGCGGCCGCAAGCCCAAGGCCGAGATGCTGCAAGACGACAGCCATACTGACGACGTGAACGACGAGCTTTACGAAGACGACACGCGTGCCGCCGCGCCGGCGGCCGCCCCGAAGACCGAGAAGCAGAAGGCCAAGGACCGCAAGGCCAAGGAAAAGGCGCTGCTCAAGGAGTTTGCCTCGGCCCAGCAGGGCACCGAGGAAGAGCTCGAGGCGCGCCGCCAGAAGCTCAAGGCGCTGATCAAGCTGGGCAAGTCGCGTGGCTACCTGACCTACGCCGAGATCAACGATCACCTGCCGGACGACATGGTCGATTCGGAAACGATCGACACGTTGGTCGCGACGCTGAACGACATCGGCATCGCCGTCTACGAACAGGCGCCGGATGCCGAGACGCTGCTGCTCAACGACAATGCCCCGTCCGCCACCAGCGAGGAAGAGGCCGAGGAAGAGGCCGAAGCCGCGCTGTCGACGGTCGACTCCGAATTCGGCCGCACCACCGACCCGGTCCGCATGTACATGCGCGAGATGGGTACCGTCGAGCTGCTGACCCGCGAAGGCGAAATCGAGATCGCCAAGCGGATCGAGGCCGGCCTGAAGGACATGGTGATGGCGATCTCGGCCTGCCCGGTCACGATCTCCGAGATCCTGGCGCACGCCGAGCGCGTGGCCAATGACGAGATCAAGATCGACGAGTTCGTCGACGGCCTGATCGATCCGAACGCCGAGGAAGCGGTCGAGGAAGTCGGCGTGACGCCGGCGGCCGCCGCTGCCTCGGACGACGAGGAACTGGAATCGGACGACGAGGAAGCCGACGAGGAAGACGATGACGACGCCGCCGGCGGCGGTGCCTCGGCACGCCAGCTGGAAGAGCTCAAGGTTGCCGCGCTGGAAAAATTCCGCGTGATCGCCGACCAGTTCGACAAGATGCGCCGCGCCTTCGAGAAGGAAGGCTACAAGTCCAAGCCTTACATCAAGGCGCAGGAAGCGATCCAGAACGAGCTGATGGGCATCCGCTTCACCGCCCGCAACGTCGAGCGCCTGTGCGACACGCTGCGCGGCCAGGTCGACGAAGTGCGCAAGCTCGAGCGCGCGATCCTGAACATCGTGGTCGACAAGTGCGGCATGCCGCGCGCCGACTTCGTGGCCCGCTTCCCGGGCAACGAGACCAACCTGGACTGGATCCACACGGTCGTCGCCGACAACAAGCCGTACAGCACGATTGTCGAGCGCAACGTGCCGGCCGTGCACGAGCTGCAGCAGAAGCTGATCGACCTGCAGGCGCGCGTGGTGCTGCCGCTGAAGGAACTGAAGGAAGTCAACCGCAAGATGTCCGAGGGCGAGAAGCGCGCCCGCGAGGCCAAGCGCGAGATGACCGAGGCCAACCTGCGTCTGGTGATCTCGATCGCCAAGAAGTACACCAACCGCGGCCTGCAGTTCCTCGACCTGATCCAGGAAGGCAACATCGGCCTGATGAAGGCGGTGGACAAGTTCGAATATCGCCGCGGCTACAAGTTCTCGACCTACGCGACCTGGTGGATCCGTCAGGCCATCACGCGTTCGATCGCCGATCAGGCGCGCACCATCCGTATCCCGGTGCACATGATCGAAACGATCAACAAGATGAACCGCATCTCGCGCCAGATCCTGCAGGAAACCGGCAACGAGCCGGATCCGGCGACGCTGGCCGAGAAGATGGAGATGCCCGAGGACAAGATCCGCAAGATCATGAAGATCGCCAAGGAGCCGATCTCGATGGAAACGCCGATCGGCGACGACGACGATTCCCATCTGGGCGACTTCATCGAGGACACCAACACGCTGGCGCCCGCCGAGGCCGCGCTGCACGGCTCGATGCGCGACGTGGTCAAGGACGTGCTCGACTCGCTGACGCCGCGCGAAGCCAAGGTGCTGCGCATGCGCTTCGGCATCGAAATGAGCACCGACCACACGCTGGAAGAGGTCGGCAAGCAGTTCGACGTCACCCGTGAACGGATCCGTCAGATCGAGGCCAAGGCACTGCGCAAGCTGCGCCACCCGAGCCGCTCCGACAAGCTGAAGAGCTTCCTGGAAGGCAGCTGATAGAACTGCCCTGATGGCCGGCAAGCATCCATAGTGCGGCGGCTATTGGGACCGGTTTTTGGGGCCTCTAGCTCATGCCTGGTTAGAGCAGCGGACTCATAATCCGTTGGTGCCGTGTTCGACTCACGGGAGGCCCACCACTGTAGTAAAAAGGGGTTACGTGCGAACGTAACCCCTTTTTGTTTGCGCTTCAGGCCTGCACGAGGACCGCAGCCATGCATCTCGAACCCGTCGAATCGTCCGTCGTGGCCGCGATCGGCTACGACTACCAAGGGCGCAAGCTCTTCGTCGAATTCGTCAGCGGCAATCTCTATCGCTACTTCGGCGTCCCGGCCAGCGTCCATCGCGATTTCATGGATGCCTCGTCGAAGGGCGGGTATTTGAACGACTACATCCTCGGCGCCTACGAGTACGAGCAGATTCGGTAGCCAATCGGCTGGCCAATCCGTTACCAGCGCCGTTGGCAGATTCCACAAGAACAATGCAGACGCAAGCCATCGACACCAAGCCGCTTCCCGCGCGCAATCCGACCCGCCGCCTGTTCCTGCTGACCTGGTGCGCGGGCCTTCCCGGCGTGATCGCCATGGTCTGGCTCGGCGTGCCCGTGCTGCTGCAGCACCAGCGCCTTCCGGTGCCGATGTGGGCGGTCGGCCTGGCCAGCGGCGTGCAGAGCGCGCTGTTGCTCGCGCTGGCGGCGTTCGTCGGGGCGAGGCTGGCCGGCAAGGTCGGGCTGCGGGCGCCCGCCATCGCGGCGCTCGCGTCGGGCGGGGCGCCGTGGCGCGCGCTGCGTCCGCAGTGCTTGCCGGGCCTGCTCGGCGGCCTGCTTGCGGGCGTGCTGCTGTGGGCCTTGATTGCCACGGCGCCGCAAGCGGCGGCACCGGTCCACAACGTGTCGATGCCGTTGGCCGTGCGGCTGCTTTACGGCGGCGTGACCGAGGAAGTGCTGGTGCGCTGGGGCTTGATGAGCCTGCT
Source organism: Cupriavidus sp. UGS-1 (assembly GCF_021213615.1). Lineage (NCBI taxonomy): Bacteria > Pseudomonadati > Pseudomonadota > Betaproteobacteria > Burkholderiales > Burkholderiaceae > Cupriavidus > Cupriavidus sp. UGS-1. The sequence continues at coordinate 173,252 of NZ_JAJQJF010000006.1, forward strand.
GGTGTGGATGCTGTGGCGGGGGCTGCAGCGAGGCGCCGGCACGCCGGGTCCGGTGCTGGTATCGATGGCCATCGCGATCAGCGCGCTGGTGTTCGGGCTCGCGCATCTGCCCGCGGCCGCAGCGCTCGCCGGACCGCTGGCGTGGCCGGTGGTGCTGCATCTGACGGCGGCCAACGCGGCCTTCGGGCTGATCGCCGGCTTGCTGTTCTGGCGCTACGGCCTTGAGGCGGCGATCATCGCGCATGTGGTGGCGCATTTGACGATGGCCGCGCTCGTCGGCAGGTGAACCTGCCAATGAGCGGACCAATGAGCGGACCAATGAGCGGACCAATGAGCGGACCAATGAGCGGGCCAACGAGCGGGCCAATGAGCGGACCAACGAGCGGGCCAATGAGCGGGCCAATGAGCGGCGAAGCCCCATGGTAGACTCGCCGCCGACTGTCGGCCGCCCGCGCCGCAGATGCCCGCATCCTCGAACGTTTCCCGACACCCCACCGTGGCCCCGCCGCAGCACGGCTTCATCCTGACCCGCCATTGGCACGACATGCCGGCCGGCACCGAGATCGAGATCTGGCTGGCCACGGATGACGGTCCGCGGCGCCTGCGCCTGCCGCCGCAGCCGTGCGTCGCCTTTGTCCCCGAGGAGCAGCGCCCGCGCGTCGAGGCGCTGCTGAGCGGCGAGCCGCAGGCGGAAGTGAAGGCCCTGGCGTTGAAGGACTTCAGGCTGCGGCCGGTCATCGGCGTCTATTGCCGCCACTACCGTCAGCTGCTGCGCATCGAGAAGACGCTGCGGCAGGCCGGCATCGACGTCTACGAGGCCGACATCCGCCCGCCGGAGCGCTATCTGATGGAGCGCTTCATCACCGCGCCGGTACAGTTTTCCGGCCGGCCGGACGCGGACGGCGCGCTGGTCGACGTGCAGATCAAGCCGGCCGCCAGCTATCGCCCGCGGCTGCGCTGCGTGTCGCTCGATATCGAGACCAGCATGCAGGGCGATCTCTATTCGATCGCGCTGGAAGGCTGCGGCGACCGCACAGTGCTGATGCTTGGCCCGCCGACCGGCAGCGATGCCGGCACGCAAGATCCCCGCCTCGACCCCCGCCTCGACCCCGGCGTCGATTTCCACCTCGAATATTGCGACAGTCCCGCCGACATGCTGCACCGGCTGATCGAATGGTTCGACCGGCACGACCCCGACGCGATCATCGGCTGGAACCTGGTGCAGTTCGACCTGCGCGTGCTGCGCCAGCATGCCGAGCAGTTGAAGGTGCCGCTGCGCCTGGGCCGCGGCGGCGCGCCACTCGAATGGCGGCAGCACGGCACGCGCGAGCACCATTACTTCGCCGCGCTGCCGGGCCGGCTGATCATCGACGGCATCGAGGCGATGCGGTCGGCGACCTGGAGCTTCGCCTCGTTCAGCCTGGAGTTCGTCGCGCGCTCGCTGCTGGGCGAGGGCAAGGACATCGACGATCCCTACGACCGGATGGACGCGATCGACCGCATGTTCGCGACCGACAAGCCGGCGCTGGCGCGCTACAACCTGAAGGACTGCGAGCTGGTCACGCGCATCTTCGAAAAGGCCGAGCTGCTGCAGTTCCTGCTGGACCGCGCCACCGTCACCGGCCTGGAGGCCGATCGCAGCGGCGGCTCGGTGGCCGCCTTCACGCATCTGTACCTGCCGCGCATGCACCGGCTCGGCTATGTGGCGCCGAACCTTGGCGACCAGCCGGAGCAGGCCAGTCCCGGCGGCTTCGTGATGGACTCGCGCCCCGGGCTGTACGACTCGGTGCTGGTGCTCGACTACAAGAGCCTGTATCCGTCGATCATCCGCACCTTCCTGATCGATCCGGTCGGGCTGGTCGAGGGTATGCACAGCGACGACCCGGCGGCCACGGTGCCCGGCTTTCGCGGCGCGCGCTTCTCGCGCGACAGCCACGCGCTGCCGGCCATCGTCGCCGAGATCTGGCAGGGCCGTGACGCCGCCAAGCGCGACGGCAACAAGCCGCTGTCGCAGGCGCTGAAGATCATCATGAACGCGTTCTACGGCGTGCTGGGTTCGACGGGCTGCCGCTTCTTCGACGCGCGGCTGGCGTCGTCGATCACGATGCGCGGCCACGAGATCATGCGCAGGACGCGCGAGCTGGTCGAGGGGCGCGGCTATACCGTGATCTACGGCGATACCGATTCGACCTTCGTCGCGCTCGGCCGCCGTCATGCCGACGAGGAGGCGGACCGCATCGGGCGCGAACTGGTCGCGCACATCAACGGCTGGTGGCGCGAGCATCTGCGTCGGCAGTACGGCCTCGACAGCGCGCTGGAGATCCAGTACGAGACCCACTACCGGCGCTTCCTGATGCCGACGGTGCGCGGCGCCGAGGACGGCAGCAAGAAGCGCTATGCGGGCCTGGTGCGTGGTGCCGACGGCAGCGAGCAGATGGTGTTCAAGGGCCTGGAGGCGGTCCGCACCGACTGGTCGCCGCTGGCGCAGGCGTTCCAGCAGGAGCTGTATCGGCGTGTGTTCCAGGGCGAGCCGTATGCGGACTACGTCCGCGATTACGTCGCCAGGCTGCTGCGCGGCGAGCTCGATGCGCTGCTGGTCTATCGCAAGCGCCTGCGCCGGCAGCTGGACGACTACCAGCGCAATGTGCCGCCGCATGTGCGCGCGGCGCGCGTCGCCGACGACTTCAACCGTGAGCGGGGCCGGCCGCTGCAATACCGGCAGGGCGCGTGGATCCAGTACGTGATGACGATCGCGGGCCCGGAACCGCTGGAGGTGCGGCGGGCCCCGATCGACTACGACCACTATCTGACCCGGCAGCTGCAGCCGGTCGCCGACGCGATCCTGCCCTTCGTCGGCGACGCCTTCGACAACGTGGTCAGCCGGCAACTGGGGCTGTTCTAACTGTTCCAGCCGCCGGCGCGGCGTCGCGTCGGTTCAGTCGTTCAGTCGTTCAGTCGTTCAGTTCGCCGCCACCGGCGCGATCGACTCGTGCGGCGTGGCGGTGCGCTGCGCGGCCTTGTGGACCATCGTGTAGGCGTAGTCGATGCCCATGCCGTAGGCACCCGAATGTTGCTGCGCCATGCCGATCACCGCGTCGTAGGTGCCGCGGCGCGCCCAGTCGCGTTGCCATTCCAGTGCGACCTGCTGCCAGGTCACCGGCACCACGCCGGCCTGGATCATCCGCTGCATCGCGTAATCATGCGCGTCCTTCGAGGTGCCGCCCGATGCGTCCGCCACCATGTAGATCTCGTAGTCGCCTTCCAGCATCGCACTCAGCGCAAACGTGGTGTTGCAGACCTCGGTCCACAGCCCGGCAACGACCACCTTCCTGCGGCCGTTGGCGGCCAACGCGTCGCGCACCTTCTGGTCGTCCCACGAGTTCATCGAGGTCCGCTCGAGCGTCTTCTGGTTCGGGAACACATCGAGCAGTTCCGGATACGTGTAGCCCGAGAACGATTCGCTCTCGACCGTGGTGATGACGGTCGGAATCTCGAAGATCTTCGCGGCCTTGGCCAGGCCCACCACGTTGTTCTTCATCAGCTGGCGGTCCATCGACTGCACGCCGAAGGCCATCTGGGGCTGGTGGTCGATGATGATCAGCTGGCTGTTTTGCGGGGTCAGGACTTCGAGCTTCGGGTTCGACATGGTGGTTCCTTTGGTCAGTTTTTGTGAAATTCGTTGAATCCGTCGCGGCGCGCCTCGTTTCGGTGTCGTGCTGCGATGGGGTGAACTATACGGACCAAGGAAACCGCAGAGCCGGCCGGTTTGAGAAGAAGTTGTTCAGTATATTTGAATTGAGATCGGCGGCGCTTTCAGCCCGTGGCAACGCCGCCGTCGTCGACCGTGCCGGCAGTTCCGTCGCACAGCGTCGCACCCGGCCATTTCCCTTTGCGCACCAGCGTGCGCGCGACATCGGTCAGCACCACGCGCGCGGCCAGCGCGGCGGGCGACAGTTCGTCGTCGTTCAGGCTGACCAGCAGGTTCGGCCGGACCGCGCGCTCGTCGAGCAGCGGCACGCTGGCCAGCCGGTCGCTGTGGGTGCGCGCCAGCGCCGCGCCGGGCTGGATCGTCGCGGCGAGGCCGCCCTGCACGGCGTCCATCAGCACCGCCAGCCCGTCGACCTCGGCGACGATGCGCGGCTGTGCCTTGGCGTCATGGAAGCAGCTGGTCACCAGCGCGCGCAGTCCATGCGTGCCGCTCGGCAGCACCAGCGGCAGGCCGGCCAGCGAGGCCATCGCCACGCCTTCGCCGTCGGGCATGCCGGCGAGCGAGCGTACGCCGATCACGAACAGCCGTTCGTCGAGCAGCGGCTGCACGGTCCAGCGCTGCGCGGGTTCGTCGTTGAACAGCATCGCCAGATCGATCTGGCGCGCGTTCAGCATCGCGGCCAGATAGCCCGACAGGCTTTCGACCATGCGCAGCCGCACGTCGGGGTAGCGCTCGGCCATCGCGCGCATGAAGGGCAGGCCGAGCACGCTGGCGGTGGTAGGGGCGAGCCCGACGCTGACATGGCCGGACAGGCGCGCATGCCGCGCGGCCTCCGCGGCGTCGTCGATATGCCGCAGCGCCAGTTGCGCCTGGCGCCAGAAGGCGAGGCCGGCATCGGTGGGCAGCACGCCGCTGGAGGTCCGCTGCAGCAGCCGCGTCGACAGCTCGCTCTCGAGCCGGCTGATCTGCTGGCTCAGCGCCGAGGTGACGACGCCCAGTTCGAGCGCCGCCTTGCCCATGCTGCCGTGCTGCACCACGGAGACGAAGTAGCGCAGTTGTCTGAGTTCCATGCCGGATCCGCCGTGGTGCTGTTCAAAGGCCGAATGGTAGCGAAGATGCCGATCAACCCTACAGGCGGGTGATGTGCGCGGGCCAAACCTTGAGCAAGATAGCGGCCGTGGGCCCGAATGCATGTCGGCCCCGCTACCACTGTGCCCCGCAGCTCCCCGGCTTGCGGGGCTTTTTTTGTGTTGAGCCCGAATCCGGCCGGTGGGCGTTGCGCGCTCAGCGGGCGCGCAGCACCGCCTCGATCGCCGCGGCCGCCTCGCGCAGCGGCGACAGATAGCGCTCGACCAGCGTGCCGGCATTGCGGCTGCCGAGCACCATGCTGAAGCCCAGGCCGGCGACCACCTTGCCGGTCTGGTCGTGCAGCGGCACCGAGATGCCGGCGAAGCCGTCGACCAGCTCGCTGACCAGCACGCAGTGGCCGTCCTCGCGCACCTGCGCGAGCGTGGCGCGCAGCGCCTCGCGCGAATCGATCGTGAATGGCGTCAGCTTGTGCAGCTTGGCGTGCGCCAGGTGGCGCTCCAGCGCCTCGTCGTCCAGTCCGGCCAGCAGCACGCGCCCCAGCGAATGCGCGTACGCCGGCATGCGCCGGCCGATCGCCATGTCCACGCGCAGGATCTGGCGCGGCTCCTCGCGCGCGACCAGCACCACGGCGTCGTCGTCCAGCATGCCGACCGAACACGTCTCGCCGCAGCGGCTCGCCAGCGCGCGCAAATGCGGCTGGGCCAGCCGCGGCAGGCTCATCGACGCGAAGTAGGCGTAGCCAAGCTCCATGACGCGCGGCGTCAGGGAGAACTGCCGGCCGTTCTGCGCCAGATAGCCGTTGTGGTGCAGCGTCAACAGCAGCCGGCGCGCCGCTGCCCGCGTGACATCGAGCCGATCCGCGACGTCCTGCATCGTCAGGCTCTCGACGCCGCTGGCGAACAGCCGCAGCAGCGCCAGCCCCTTGTTCAGGGAGTCGAGCAACTCATCCTTCTTCTGCGTCGGCGCCTCGGCTTCGGGCATGGCGTGGGTCCTGGAGGAAGCGTTGAAGTGACGTGGAATATACGTCGCGGTGGTTGCGGCGATTTTAGTGCCGACTTCGGACTTGCGCGACTCGGCAGGTCGTCCGTATGATACGGCGTTCCGCGAACAAATGTTCGCGAAAACGCAACCCCGATTTTTGCACCCGCTTTTTACGCCCGCTTTTTACGCCAACAAGCGCGCTCCGATGCCGGGCGCCGGCGGCGACAGCGGCACCCGCATCGGCGGACGTGCCGCAGCATCAGGAGACAGCATGAAGGTGATCACCGCGGACCAGGCGGCGGCGCTGGTACAGGACCGATGGACGGTGGCGAGCGCCGGCTTCGTCGGGGCCGGCCATGCCGAGGCGGTGACCGAGGCGCTCGAGCGCCGTTTCCTGCAGAGCGGCCTGCCGCGCGACCTGACGCTGGTCTATTCGGCCGGGCAGGGCGACCGCGGCGCACGCGGCGTCAATCACTTCGGCAATGCGGGCATGACCGCCTCGATCGTCGGCGGCCACTGGCGCTCGGCGACCCGGCTCGCCGACCTGGCGATGGCCGAGCAGTGCGAGGGCTACAACCTGCCGCAGGGCGTGCTGACGCACCTGTACCGCGCGATCGCCGGCGGCAAGCCCGGCGTGATGACCAAGATCGGCCTGCACACCTTCGTCGATCCGCGCAGCGAGCGCGATCCGCGCTACCACGGCGGCGCCGTCAACCGGCGCGCCCGCGAGGCGATCGCCGCGGGCCGCGCCAATTGGGTCGAGGCGGTGTCCTTCCGCGGCGACGACTACCTGTTCTATCCGAGCTTCCCGATCCATTGCGCGCTGATCCGCTGCACCGCGGCCGACCCGCGCGGCAACCTGAGCACGCATCGCGAAGCCTTCCACCACGAGCTGCTGGCGATGGCGCAGGCCGCGCACAACTCCGGCGGCATCGTGATCGCGCAGGTCGAGCAGCTGGTCGACCATCACGACAACCTGCAGGCCATCCATGTGCCGGGCATCCTGGTCGACTACGTGGTGGTCAGCGAGGACCCGGCCCATCATCAGATGACGTTCGCCGAGCGCTTCAACCCGGCCTACGTGACGCCGTGGCGCGGCGAGTCGGCGGCGAAGAACGCGGCGAACGATGCAGCGCCGGCCCGTGTCGACGCCGATGCGCGCGTGGTGCCCGATGCCGACCCGGCGCCCGCGGCGCTCGTCGCCCGCACCATTGCGCAGCGTCGCGCGGTGCTGGAGCTCGCCAGGCGCCGGCCGCGCGTGGTCAACCTGGGCGTCGGCATGCCGGCCGCGGTCGGCATGCTGGCCGAACAGGCGGGGCTGGACGGCTTCACGCTGACGGTCGAGGCCGGCCCGATCGGCGGCACGCCGGCCGACGGCCTGAGCTTCGGCGCGTCGGCCTATCCCGAGGCGGTGATCGACCAGCCCTCGCAATTCGATTTCTACGAGGGCGGCGGCATCGATCTGGCCATCCTGGGCCTGGCCGAGCTCGACGGCCACGGCAACGTCAACGTCAGCAAGTTCGGCGAGGGCGCGCAGGCGCTGATCGCCGGCGTCGGCGGCTTCATCAACATCACGCAGAGCGCCAAGGCTGTGGTCTTCATGGGCACGCTGACGGCCGGCGGACTCGAGGTCCGCGCCGAGGGCGGCCAGTTGCAGATCGCGCGCGAGGGCCGCGTCAGGAAGATCGTGCCCGAGGTCTCGCACCTGAGCTTCAACGGGCCATACGTGGCCTCGCTGGGCGTGCCGGTGCTGTACATCACCGAGCGCGCGGTGTTCGAGATGCGTGCCGACGCCAACGGGGAAGCCCGCCTGACGCTGATCGAGATCGCACCCGGCGTGGACCTGCAGCGCGATGTGCTGGCGCAGTGTGCGACGCCGATCGCGGTCGCGCCGGATCTGCGCCCGATGGACGCCTGCCTGTTCCGGCCGGGACCGTTTTCGATCGCCACGGCGGGCTGAAGCGCAATAACGCGTGCCAACGGGCGCCAACGCGCCATTGACTCAGAGACCGATTCGCGGGGCGGAGCATCGACCGCCCTTCCTCCACGACAACGACAAGGCCGGACCACCGGCCACGCTGTACACCAAGGAGACCAACCACGCCTTGTTTCGACTGGAAATGACGGGATCGATTTGCGCTCCAGGGGCCCGCGGGCTGCCCTGCGAGTTGCCAAGCGTTACCTGTGTCGCCGGCGCGCCCGACGCGGATCGCGCCGATTTCGGATGACGTTTCTCTTGTTGCCATGCAGAACACAAGCCGCCGTACCTTCGCGCGCCGCCTCGGCGCCGCCATGCTGACCGTTTCGCTGCCGCTGTGCGCCACCCAGGCGTTCGCCGACAGCTATCCCGCCAAGCCGATCCGGCTGGTGGTGCCGTTCCCGCCGGGCGGCCCGACCGATACCGCCGCCCGCATCATCGGCCAGAAGCTCAGCGATTCGCTGAAGCAGCCGGTCGTGGTCGACAACCGCCCCGGCGCCTCGGGCACCATCGGCGCCGAGACCGTGGCCAAGAGCCCGGCCGACGGCTATACGCTGCTGGTGCTGGCCACGCCGACGCTGATCGCGCCGCACCTGATCAACCGCAAGGGCTACGACCTGTTCAAGGACTTCGCGCCGATCGGCGCCGCCTACGATCTGCCGATCGTGATGGTGGTCAATCCGAACGCGCTGCCCGACGTGACCACGCTGCAGCAGTACATCGCCAAGGCCAAGGCCAAACCGGGCGAGATGAACTACACCAGCGCCGGCAACGGCAGCTTCGGCCATCTGTCGACCGAGCTGCTGCAGAACCTGGGCAGCTTCGACGTGCAGCACGTGCCGTACAAGGGCAGCGCGCCGGCGATGTCCGACCTGCTCGCTGGCCAGGTGCCGATGATGTTCTCCGACATGATCGCCGCGCTGCCGCATATCAAGGCCGGCAAGCTGCGCCCGATCGCGGTGGGCTCGGCCAAACGGGTCAGCTTCACGCCCGAGGTCAAGACCGTGGCCGAGCAGGGCTTCCCGGGCTTCGAGGCGACCGCCTGGGGCGGCCTGCTGGCGCCGGCCGGCACGCCGAAGGAGATCATCGCGAAGCTGTCCGCCGAGCTGAAGGCGGCGCTGGCCGATCCGACCGTCCAGCAGAAGATGCTGGGCGCGGGCACCGTGGCGGCCTATATGCCGCCCGAACAGTTGGCCGCGCGGATGCGCGCCGACGACAAGAAGTGGGGCAAGGTCATCCAGGACAACGGCATCAAGGGCGACTGATACGCCCGCGCCCGTCATGGGCGCACCGTAGCTTGCCTGTCTTAGCGGGGTAGGGTGAGGGCCGGCGATCGTATGGTCGCCGGCCCTTGCTCTTTGTGGCGGCCCTCGATGGTTGCCAGCGATGGCCGCCGTAAATGTCTGCGCTCGCCGCCGCGCTCGCTGATTGCGCTCGCTAACTGCGCTCGCTGATTGCGCTCGCTAACTGCACTCAATGGCTGCGCGCGATGGCTGTGCTCGATGGCTGCAGCCGATCGCGGTGTGCTCGGGCGCTTACTGCCCTGCCGACGAGCCCGCCAGCGCCTCGCCGCGCGCGAGAAAGCGCCGGTACTCCTCCGGGGGAACGAACAGGCCGCCGGTGGTCCAGACCAGATGCGTGGCGGTGCCCATCGCGTCGGCCAAGCCATGGCGGGCCAGATAGGCCTGCCCGGCCTCGGTGCCTGTCAGCATCGCCGGTCCGCTGAAGCCGGCGGCGGCCGATGGCTCGATCTCGATGCCGGCGTCGCGCCTGGCCAGGTACAGGTCGCGGAACAGCCGCTCGTCGGCCACGGTGTAGACGCCCGACAGCAGTTCGCGCATCGCCGCCGCGGCCAGCTCGGAGGCGCGCGGCACCGCGAGGCCGTCGGCCTCGGTGCGATTGCTGAGCCCGTAGTCGTAGACCGAGGGATTGCCGCCGGCGCCGTTGACCTCGGCGCCGATCATCTGCACCAGGAAGCAGGGCGACTGGGTCGGCTCGGCGAAGAAGCAGTGCGCGTGCGGACCGTACAGCTGCTTCAAGCCGAAGGCGATGCCGGCCGGCGCGCCGCCGACGCCGCAGGGCAGGTAGACGAACAGCGGCCGCTGCGCGCCGGGCGCGATGTCATGCTCGCGCAATTGCGCGTCCAGCCGCAGCACCGCCGCGCTGTAGCCCAGCAGCAGCGACAGCGAACGCTCGTCGTCGACGAAGTGGCAGGCCGGGTCCTGCTGCGCCTGCGCGCGGCCCGCGGCCACCGCCTGCTGGTAGTCGCCCTCGTGCTCGATCACCTCGACGCCGCGCGCGCGCAGCCGGTCCTTCTTCCACGGCTTGGCGTCGGCCGACATGTGCACCACGGCGCGCAAGCCCAGCGCGGACGCCATCACGCCGATGCTCAGGCCCAGATTGCCGGTCGAGCCCACCGCGACCTGGTAGCGCGAAAACACCGCGCGCGCCGCCGGTTCGGCCAGCCGGCGATAGTCGTCGGGGCCGGCATCCTCGGTCACCAGCCCATGTTGCACGGCCAGCCGTTCGGCGAATTCCAGCACCTCGTGGATGCCGCCGCGCGCCTTGATCGACCCCGCCACCGGCAGGCTGTGATCGGCCTTGATCCACAGCGCGCCGCTGCCGGGCGGCAAGCCGACGGATGGTGCCAGCGCCGCGGCCGGCAGCACTGGCGATTCGATGGCGCCGCCGCTGTCCGCTAGTTCGGGAAACAGCCGCTGCAGCAGCGGGGCAAAGCGCTCGAAGCGGGCGTGCGCCGCGTGGACATCAGCTAGACTAATATCCTTCGCGCCTGCGCGGACTGCGGCCGGGGTTTGCGGCGCGAGTAGCGGATTGGTCCACAGGCATGGCCGGGCCTCGCCGAGCGCCGCCAGCAGCGTGGCATCGGCGGCGCGCACCGGAGCGCTTGCCGCTGCGGAATGGGTGTGTTCGCGCGGGGAAAACGTGGTGTTCTGGTTGGAGTCGTTCATTTCGGTGGTCGGCATGGGAACGCCATTCGAGCGCGGTTGGCGTTGTTCTGCGGCGATCGGGCAGGCAACCCTCGGCCGGCGCCTGTTCCGCATTGTTCTCCCAGGCATCGATTCCGGCAAATCATTCGTGCTCGGCCACGCATTAGTGCAGCTAATGATGACGGTGACAACGATGACAACGACGCTCTCTTCCTCGCTGCTGGCCTGGCTGCGCTGCTTCGAAGCCGCTGCGCGCCACCGCAGCTTTACCCGCGCCGCCGAGGAGCTGTGCGTGACGCAGGGCGCGGTCAGCCAGCAGGTCAAGCAGCTGGAGCAATGGCTGGGGCGCCCGCTGTTCGTGCGCACGCCGCGCGCGCTGATGCCGACGCCCGAGGGCGAGCGGTTGCGCGTGGTGCTGCGCGAGTCGTTCGAAGCGATCGCGGGTGCGCTGAGCCAGTTGCGCCGGCGCGGCGAGGCCGGGCCGGTCTCGCTGTCGTGCTCGCCGTCGTTCGCGATGCGCTGGCTGACGCCGAGGATGGGCAGCTTCTTTCGCGACCATGCCGACATCGGACTGCGCGTGCATGGCGAATTCCAGGCGCTGGACCGCAGCCGGATGCTGCGCGAGGGCATCGATGCGGCGGTGCGCTTCGATCCCGGGGCGTACCGCGACGTGCATGCGCGGCGCTTCCTCGACGAATGGCTGCTGCCGGTGGCCAGCCCCGCCTTCGTCGCCGCGCATCCGGAACTGCGCTCGCCGGCCGATCTGCGCGGGGAACTGTTGCTGCACGACGCCAGCCCCTGGGACGGCGCCGGCGAGTTCGACGAATGGGCCGCGTGGCTGCAGCAGGCCGGCGTCACGGTGCCGGATCTGGAGCAGGGCCAGCGCTTCAACCTGTCGCAACTGGCGATCGGCGCGGCGCTGGCGGGGCAGGGCGTCGCGATGGGACGGACCGCGCTGGTGCTGGAAGACCTCGAGGCGGGCCGGCTGGTCGATCTGTTCGGCCTGCATCTGCCGAGCCCGGCCGCCTATCACTTCGTTTCCGCCCAGGGACAGCGAGCCGAGGTGGCCGCGATCGAGGCGTGGCTGGTGTCGGAAGGGGCGGCATTCGGCGCGCAACGGGACCAGTGGCGCCAGGCCTCTGGCAAGGCGCGGACACCGGCGACGCGCCCGCCCCGTAGGCCTCGTACGCGACGGCCAGGGCAATGAGTCGTCGCGCCGGGGCGCTACCACAGCGCCGCGCGCTGTACTACCCCGCATCTGCCCGCTGTTGTAGAATCTAAGTCTTTGATTCTGTAGCGCTATTGATCGGCGTGCCCAGATATTGCCGATCTGGTTGCCGATCTCGGCGCGGCAGGGGCCTCGAAGTCGGTGCCGGAACGTGGCGCCGGCCCCCAGTCCCCATCCGCCCGATTCGCCCTTGCCGCCCAGGCCAAGCGCTGCGCGGCTACCGCCAGTTCCATTGCGTTCGATCGATGCGTGTCCGCTGGCGCCGGGTTCGCCTTCGCCAGACACCCATACCATGACCACCACCACGAACACGAACACCTCTGCTGTACCGACTCCCGCCGACGACATCACGTTCGACAGCTTCGGCCTCGACCCGCGCGTGCTGCGCGCGCTGTCCGAGCAGGGCTATACCAAGCCGACGCCGATCCAGGCGCAGGCAATCCCGGTGGTGCTGCTGGGCAAGGACGTGATGGGCGCCGCGCAGACCGGCACCGGCAAGACCGCGGGCTTCGCGCTGCCGATCATCCAGCGCCTGCTGCCGCTGGCCAACGCCAGCGCCTCGCCGGCGCGGCACCCGGTGCGCGCGCTGATGCTGACGCCGACGCGCGAACTGGCCGACCAGGTCTACGACAACGTGGCCCGCTATGCGCGCCACACCGACCTGCGCAGCACCGTGGTGTTCGGCGGCGTCGACATGAATCCGCAGACCGACGCGCTGCGGCGCGGCGTCGAGATCCTGGTCGCGACCCCGGGCCGCCTGCTCGACCACGTGCAGCAGAAGTCGGTCAACCTGTCGCAGGTGCAGATGCTGGTGCTCGACGAGGCCGACCGCATGCTGGACATGGGCTTCCTGCCGGACCTGCAGCGCATCATCAACCTGCTGCCGGCCAAGCGCCAGACGCTGCTGTTCTCGGCGACCTTCTCGCCCGAGATCAAGAAGCTGGCGGCCAGCTACCTGCACCAGCCGGTGACGATCGAAGTGGCGCGCAGCAACTCGGCCAACGAGAACGTGCGCCAGACCGTGTACCAGGTCCAGGACGGCCAGAAGCAGGAGGCCGTGGTGCATCTGCTGAAGCAGCGTGCCGACCAGGGCCTGTCGCGCCAGTGCATCGTCTTCGTCAACAGCAAGATCGGCTGCTCGCGGCTGGCCCGTCATCTGGAGCGCGAGGGCATCAATGCCGCCGCGATCCACGGCGACAAGACGCAGACCGAACGGATGCAGACGCTGGAGGGCTTCAAGCAGGGCACCATCGACGCGCTGGTGGCGACCGACGTCGCCGCGCGCGGCCTGGACATCGCCGACATGCCGTGCGTGATCAACTTCGATCTGCCGTTCAACGCCGAGGACTATGTGCACCGGATCGGCCGTACCGGCCGCGCTGGCGCCACCGGCGATGCGCTGTCGATCTTCGTGCCCGGCGACGAGCGTCTGCTGGCCGATATCGAGAAGATGCTGAAGCGGCAGATTCCGCGCGCGCAGCTCGAAGGCTTCGATCCGTCGGCGGCGCGCTTCCGTGCCGCCGACGACGATCGCCGCCGCGGCCGCTCGACCGAGCCGCGCCGCCCGCGCGCCGACAGCGAGGAGCGTCCGCGCAAGCCCGACCACGGCAATGCGCGCAATGCCTTCCGCGCCTCGGACGACCCGTTCTTCTCGCGGCCCTATGAACCCAGCCCGAGCGCGTCGTCGGCGTCGTCCACGTCCAGCGAGTCGACCCTCGATCCGCGTCAGGTTGGCCTCGCGCGCGCCCGGCCGAAGCGCCCGGTTGCCGCGCTGCTCGGCGGCGTGCCGCGCAAGTCCTGATCGCGTCGGGCTGAGGCGATCCGTCTTTCCCGCGAACGCGGGAAGCCAGCGTCTTCCATTTTGCCGGGTCCCGTCTGCGCGGGGACGGCAAGGCCGCTCAGTTCGCCACCCACCGCGCCGCCCACTGCGCGGTCGCCTCGGCCAGCCAGCCTTCCACATCGGCGCGGCCGCTGCGCAAGTCCAGATGCGCGCCGGCGGCGCGCAGCGCGTCCAGCGGCGCCAGCGCGTCGATCGCTTCGGCGCCGGTCTGCTTGCTCAGTTTTTCCCCGATCTCGTTGACCACGACGGGCACATGCAGATAGGCCGGTGTCGGCAACCCCAGCAGCCGCTGCAGATGGATCTGCCGTGGCGTCGAGTCCAGCAGGTCGGCGCCGCGCACGATATGCGTGATGCCCTGCAGCCCGTCGTCGACCACCACCGCCAGTTGATACGCCCACAGGCCGTCGGCCCGGCGCAGCACGAAGTCGCCGAGCTCGGTGGCCAGGTCCTGGCATTGCCGGCCCTGCCAGCGGTCGTCGAAGCACAGCATTGCCGCCTCGCCGTCCGGCACGCGCACGCGCCAGGCGCGCGGCAGCTTGCCGTGCAGGCCGCCGCGGCAGGTGCCGGGGTAGGCCAGCGTCTGATGGCGCTCGCGGACGTGGCGCAGCGAGTCGGCGATCTCCTTGCGCGAGCAGCCGCAGGGATAGACCAGCCCGGCCGCCTCGAGCCGGTGCAGCGCGTCGGCGTACAGCGGCTCGCGCCGGCTCTGCCAGACCGGCTCCTCGTCCGGATGCAGGCCGAGGCGGTCGAGCGTATGCAGGATCTGCCGGTCCGCGTCGCGCACGCAGCGCGGATAGTCGATGTCCTCGATGCGGACCAGCCACTGGCCGCCGTGGGCGCGGGCATCGAGCCAGCTGGCCAGCGCGGTGACCAGCGAGCCCAGATGCAGCGGGCCGGTGGGGGAGGGGGCGAAGCGGCCGCGGTATTGCGGGTTTGGCGGCCGAGGATGGGTCGGCGGACGATCGGACGGCTGATCCGTCTGCCCGGGTACTGCGCTCATGTCTGGCTACTCCGGCGCGCCCGGTTGCTGCGACAGCAGCGCCTGCGCCAGCCGGGGATTCTGCAGCTTGTCGGTCCACCACTGCAGCGCCTTGCCGCGATTGCTGGTGCGCCAGGCGATGGTGAAGGTTCCGGGCGCGCGCACCTCGACGGTCTCGCGCACCTGCAGCACGCCGCTCTCGATATGCGGCTGCGCCATCGGCGCCGGCAGCCAGCCGCAGCCCAGGCCGCGGATCTGCGCATCGAGCTTGTCGCGCATGGTCGGCACCACCAGCATGTCCTGCCCGGCCAGCACGCCGTGCGTGCGCGCCGGCAGGTTGCGCGAGGTATCGCCGACCGCGACGATCCGGTGCCGGGCGATCTGCGTGCTGGTCAGCGGCCCCGGTTCGCTGGCGAGCGGATGGTGGGCGGCCACGGCGAACACGAACGGCATCGCGCCGAGCGAACGGATCTGGAAGCCCTGGGTGCTGGGCGCATCGTAGGCGCCGCCGATCACCAGGTCGGCGCGGTTGCTGACCAGCGCGTCCCAGGAGCCGCCCAGCACCTCCTTGGCGAAGCGCAGACGCGTGGCGCTGTTCTCCGCGTAGAAGTCCTGGATCACCGGCAGCAACGCACGGAAATTGATCAGGTCGTCGACGACGATATTGAGGCTGGCCTCCCAGCCGGTGGCCAGCCGCTTGACGCGGCGCGCCAGGTCGTCGGCCGCGTGCAGCAGGTGGCGGCCCTCGTCGAGCAGCGCGCGGCCGGCCGGCGTCAGCTCGGCGCGGTGGCGGCGCCGGTCGAACAGCAGCACGTCGAGGTCTTCTTCCAGCCGGCGCACCACATAGGTCAGCGCCGACGGCACCTTGCCCATTTCATGCGCGGCGGCTGCGAAGCTGCCCTTGCGTTCGATCGCGTCGAGAACTTCCAGGGATTCGAGAGAGAGTGGCATATTCAGAAATTCTGAATGAGTGCTTGCAAATGGCCCGCCGCAAATATAGCGCAGCCGTCCTAAACTTCCTAGCATCGTTGCAGAACAGACGGTCTATATGCAAGTCCGGCAGGACGAAGCAGCGGACCACTAGCCAGGAAGGACATCAAAATGATTGAAATTCGCAAGTCCGCAGAACGTGGTTACGCCGACCATGGTTGGCTGCAGTCGTATCACAGCTTCTCGTTTGCCGACTACTTCGACCCGCGCCATGTTCAGTTCGGGCCGCTGCGAGTGATCAACGAAGACCGCGTCGCGCCCGGCATGGGCTTCGGCACCCATGGTCATCGCGACATGGAGATCATCAGCTATGTGCTGTCGGGCGAATTGGCGCACAAGGACAGCATCGGCAACGGCAGCGTGATCCGCCCCGGCGACGTGCAGCGGATGAGCGCCGGCACGGGCGTGCGGCACTCGGAGTACAACCACGCCGCGCACGACACCACGCATTTCCTGCAGATCTGGATCGTGCCCGATCGCAACGGCATCGAACCGGGCTACGAGGAGAAGCACTTCGACGCCGCCGACAAGCGCGGCCGGCTGCGCCTGGTCGGCAGCCCCGACGGTGCCGACGGCTCGGTGCGGATCCACCAGGACGTGCGCCTCTTTGCCGGCCTGTTCGACGGCGACGAGGCCGCCACGCTGGCCCTGGCCCCGGGACGGCGCGCCTATGTGCACGTCGCCCGCGGCGCCATCACGGTCAACGGCCAGGCGCTGGAGGCTGGCGATGCGGCCAAGCTCGAGGGCGTCGATGCGGTCAGCCTGGCGCAGGGCGACGCGGCCGAGGTGCTGGTATTCGATCTGCCGTGACATGCCGGAGGTCGTCCCCGCGAAAGCGGGGACCCCGTGACGCATTTCTGTGTCGCAAGCCGCTGGCTTCGCGCAGGCGCGGGGACGACGGGATTTCGGCAAGCAGATGTAACGCGAAGTCCCGGCGCGGCAGGGCAGGCGGAAGCGCTGTGCTATCTTCTCGCTATAGATAAGCGCCCGGGCCAGCACATGGTCCGGGACGGCCCGGCAGCTCGCCTTGCCGCCCATTTCCGACCCGAGATGACCTTCGTTTCCGTCCTTCTTGCGCTGATCGCCGAGCAGTTCCGCGCCCTGGGCCGCAACAATCCCATTTATGAAATGGTGCGGGCGCTCGCCGAACGCGCCGAGCGCGCCTTCGACACCGGCCGGCCGCGCGACGCGGCGCTGGCGTGGATGACGGTGGCGCTGCCGCTGACGCTGGCGGCGCTGGCGGTCTACCATCTGCTGGCGACGATCAGCGTGGCGCTGACGCTGGCGTGGAACGTGTTGCTGCTGTACCTGACGCTGGGCTTCCGCCAGTTCAGCCACTACTTCACCGATATCCACGACGCGCTGAACCGCGACGATCCGGCCACTGCCCGTGCGTTGCTGCACGAGTGGACCGGGCTCGACACCGTCGACATGCCGGTCAGCGAAATCGTGCGCCACACGCTCGAGGCGGCCATCGTTGCCGTGCACCGGCACGTGTTCGGCGTGTTCTTCTGGTTCCTGCTGCCGATCGGCCCGGCCGGCGTGGTGCTGTACCGCGTCGCCGAATATCTGTCGCGCCAATGGAACCTGCCGTCGTCCGAGCGCAGCCCGGCGTTCGGCCGGTTTGCCGCGCGCGCCTTCCATCTGATGGACTGGGTGCCGTCGCGGCTGACGGCGATCGGCTTTGCGATCGTCGGCAACTTCGAGGACGCGGTCTACGCGTGGCGCAACCATGCGCGCAAGTGGCGCGACGAGACCAACGGCATCCTGCTGGCCAGCGGGGGCGGCGCGCTCGGCGTGCGGCTCGGCACGCCGCTGGCCGAGGACGACACCAGCGTGGTGCTGGCCACCCCGGGCACCGGCGCCGCGTTCGACTATGCCCCGGGCATGGAGGATGACGGCGCGCCGGAGCCGGCCGCGCCGGAGCTCGGCGCCGATCCCGGCGTACGGGCGCTGCAGTCGGCGGTCGGCCTGGTCTGGCGCGCGGTGGTGCTGTGGATGCTGCTGCTGGCGATGCTGTCGCTGGCCAGCTGGGTCGGCTGAGGTTCGCCAGGGGTACGGCCAAGGTGGGAGCAAGTTCCGGCAGGCCGGGAGGGCGGCCGGAACAGCGGCCGGAACAGGTCACCTCCGATTCAGGGCCGCGGGCTGCCGCACTGCCAGCAGGCGCCGAACTGCGCCTCGTGCCATTCGCCGCAGCGCGCGCAGCGCCAGCGCGGGCCCGGCGCCGGATTGGCGGCGGCATCGAGTACCGCCCACGCTTCCTCTTCGCGCGCATCGTCGAGCAGCCACACCTGCGGCGCGCTCTCCTGAAACGGAATATCGCCGGTCGCACCGGCCAGCCACGTATTGCGCAATTGCGCGCGGATGCCCGCGGCCAGCAGCAGATTGCGGCAATGGGCCGCATGCACCAGCGAGGGCGTCGACAGCAGCAGTTTCATCGGCGTCACCGGCAGTGGGGATGCTTTGGACCTTAGCACGGGCGCGGTGCCAAGGCAGCAAATCACGCGATGAGCCGCTCCCTCTCCCGCTTGCGGGAGAGGGTTGGGGAGAGGGCAGGGGGCGGTGCAAGGGCCAGGGCATTGGCCAATGCCGCTGCCCTCTCCCCCGGCCCCTGTCCCGCGAGCGGGAGAGGGGAGACCATCTACAGCACTGCTACCACGGCTTCTGCTGCCGCGACTCGTGCAGCAGCTGCAGGTAAAGCTGATGCCGCCGCGGCGCGATGCCGCCGGCTTCGACCGACGCCAGCACGCCGCAGCCCGGCTCGTTGATATGGTGGCAGTTGTAGAAGCGGCATTCGGTCAGCCGCGGGCGGAATTCGGGGAAGGCGCGCTCGAGCATGCCTTCGGACAGATGGTGCAGGCCGAACTCCTGAAATCCGGGCGAATCGATCAGGCTGCCGCCCTGGCCCCAGTCGTCGGGCAGGTGGTATAGCCGCGTGAACGTCGTGGTGTGCTTGCCCGAATCGAGCTTGGCCGAGATCTCGCGGGTTTGCGCCTCGACGCCGGGAATCAGCAGGTTCAGCAGCGACGACTTGCCCATGCCGGACTGGCCGATCAGGATCGTCGCGCGCCCGGCGGTCAGCGGACGCAGCTGCGCCAGCGCGTCGTCGGGATTGCCGTGCACCGACAGCTCGACGGTGCGATAGCCCAGCTGCCGGTACAGCGTCAGCCGGCGCCGCGCGTCCTCCAGCCGGTCGGTCAGGTCGGTCTTGTTCAGCAGGATCAGCGGCGCGATTTCCAGCGCCTCGGCGGACACCAGCGCGCGGCCCAGCAGGTCCTCGGAGAAGCTCGGTTCGGTCGCCAGCACGATCGCGACCTGGTCGATATTGGCGGCCAGCAGCTTGGACTTGAACTGGTCCGAGCGATGCAGCAGATTGCGGCGCGGCTCGACCTCGACGATCACGCACTGATCGGCCGCGGCACGTTCGACGCGCACGCGGTCGCCGACCGCGCATTCGCTCTTCTTGCCCCGGGGAAACGCATGCATGCGCGTGCGCTCGCCATCGTCGAGCTCGATCACATAGTGGCGGCCGTGCGCGGCCACGATCAGCGCGGATTCGCGCGCGGCGGCGTTGGGCACGGCGGCGCCGGCGGATCGGCGCTGGGCGTCGCCGCCGCGTAGTCGGGCGGGGCGGCTCATGCGTGCGCCAGCAGACGGTCGATGCGCTGCGCCGCGGGCGGGTGCGAATAGTAGAACGCGCTGTAGAGCGGATCGGGCGTCAGCGTCGACGCATTGTCCTTGTACAGCTTGACCAGCGCCGACACCAGATGGCCGGCATCGGCATGCTCGGCGGCGAACGCATCGGCCTCGAACTCGTGCCGGCGCGAGGTCAGGCTCGACAGCGGTCCGAGCAGGAACGTGAATACCGGCAGCGTCAGGAAGAACAGCACCAGCGCCAGCGCGTGGCTGTCGGACATCAGGTTCGGCAGCACGCCCAGGCCCGTGTAGAACCACGCCTGCGTCGACAGCCAGCCCAGCAGCGCCAGGAAGGCCAGGCTCAGCGCGAAGGTCACGACGATGCGCTTGACGATATGGCGCCGCTTGAAGTGGCCGAGCTCGTGCGCGAGCACCGCCTCGATCTCGTCGGCGTTCAGCCGCGACAGCAGCGTGTCGAAGAAGACGATGCGCTTGGCCGCGCCGAATCCGGTGAAATAGGCGTTGCCGTGCGCGCTGCGGCGCGAGCCGTCCATCACGAACAGGCCCTTGCTGGCGAAGCCGCAGCGGCGCATCAGCGCTTCGATGCGCTGCTTCAGCGTCTCGTCGGTCAGCGGCTCGAACTTGTTGAACAGCGGCGCGATCCAGGTCGGGAAGATCACCAGCAGCACCAGGTTGAAGGCCATCCAGACCATCCAGGTCCACAGCCACCACCACGTGCCGGTCCGGTCCATCAGCCACAGCACCGCCAGCAGCAGCGGCAGGCCCAGCACCGCGGCGACCACCAGCATCTTGATGGTGTCGACGAGCCACAGCCGCCAGGTCATCCGGTTGAAGCCGAAGCGCTGCTCGATGCCGAACTGCGCGTACAGCGTGAAGGGCAGCTCGGCCAGCCCGCCGATCAGCGCGACGCTGGCGATCAGCGCGACGCCATAGGCATAGCCGGGGCCGAAGGTGCCGTACCAGAACTGGTTCAGCGAGTGCAGGCCGCCGAGCAGCGTGAAGCCGATCAGCACGGCGGCGCCGGCGAGCACCTCGAGCATCGACAGCCGCGTGCGGGCGATCGTGTAGTCGGCGGCCTTGCGGTGCGCGGCCAGCGAGATCGTATCGGCGAAGCGCGGCGGCACGGTGTCGCGATGCAGGCCGACATGGCGAACCTGGCGCGCGGCCAGCCACAGTTTGGTGAGCACCATCACCACCAGGGCGACGAGAAAAAGCAGCGTGAACATCGGGTCCTTGCCTTGTGGGGCGGTCTAGTGCCTTCGATATGCGAGAATTATATGACTTCGCGCCGGCACACCCGCCAGGGCCCACGATGCCGACGCACGATATTCCCATCTCTCCGCTATCCGATCCTCACGCAGTCCGATGACAAGCTCCAGCCCCGCCGCCTCCGTACCCGCCGCCGCGCCCGCCTCCGCCCCGCCCGCCGTCAAGTCGGTCAAGAGCGAAAACAACCTGGTCTGGCTCGATATGGAGATGACCGGGCTGTCCCCCGAGAACGACCGCATCATCGAGGTGGCGGTGGTGGTCACCGACTCCGAGCTGCATATCCTGGCCGAGGGTCCGGTGCTGGTGATCCACCAGGACGACGCCGTGCTCGACGCGATGGACAACTGGAACAAGGGCACCCATGGCCGCTCGGGCCTGATCGACAAGGTCAAGGCCTCGACGCTGACCGAGGCGCAGGCCGAAGCGGAACTGCTCGCCTTCCTCAAGCGCTGGGTGCCGGCCGGCAAGTCGCCGATGTGCGGCAATTCGATCTGCCAGGACCGCCGCTTCATGGCGCGCTACATGCCCAAGCTCGAGGCGTTCTTCCACTATCGCAACCTCGACGTGTCGACGCTGAAGGAGCTGTGCAAGCGCTGGGAGCCGGCGATCCACAAGGGCTTCATCAAGCGGCAGCTGCATACGGCGCTGGCCGACATCCTCGAGTCGATCGAGGAGCTGCGCTACTACCGCACGCATTTCATTCGCAGCAGCCAGCAGGCGGCGCCGGCGCAGGACGCGGCGGGCTCCACCGGCGCAGCCTGACCCAGCCGGTTCGTCGTTCCCGCGGATGCGGGAGCCCAGTGACTTGCGATGAGCCGCTGGGTCCCCGCCTGCGCGGGAACGACGGGCATCGCGGCTCGATTCGATCCTTCCTCCCCATCCCGCCATGCTTGAGCGCATCGTCTCGATCATCACGCCCGTCATCCTGATCATCCTGGTCGGCTGGCTGTACGGGCGCAAGGCCCATCCCGACATGGCGGGCATCAACCGCGCGACGCTCGACGTGATCGCGCCGCTGCTGGTGGTGTCGGCCTTCGTCAGCAAGGAGTTCGTGCTGGCCGACCAGCTCGCGCTGCTGGCCTGCGCGGTCGGCGTGGTGCTCGGCTCGGGCCTGCTCGCGCTCGGCGCGGCGCGGCTGATGGGCGCGGACCCGCGCACCTTCGTGCCGCCGATGATGTTCAACAACTCGGGCAACATGGGGCTGCCGCTGTCAGTGTTCGCCTTCGGGCCGGCCGGGCTGGCCCCGGCGGTGGCGCTGTTCGCGGCCTCGAACCTGATGCACTTCACGCTGGGGCTGAAGATCGTCAACCGCCATGCCTCGCTGGCGCAGATCTCGCGCAACCCGATGGTGCTGGCGACGATCGCCGGCGTCGGCCTGTCGCTGGCGCGCCCGTGGTTCGCGCTGCCCGATCCGGTCTATCAATCGATCAAGCTGCTGGGCGACGCCACCGTGCCGCTGATGCTGTTCGCGCTGGGCGTGCGGATGAAGGACGTCAATCTGCGCAACTGGGGCATGGGGCTGGCCGGCGCGGTGATCTGCCCGCTGACCGGCATCGCCTGCGCGCTGGCGCTGGCGGCGGTGGTGCCGCTGACCGAGCTGCAGCGCGGCCTGCTGTTCGTGTTCGCCGCGCTGCCGCCGGCCGTGCTGAATTTCCTGGTGGCCGACCATTTCCGGCAGGAGCCGGACCAGGTCGCGTCGATCGTGCTGCTGGGCAATATTGCCGCGGTGGTGTTCGTGCCGGTCGGGCTCTATCTGGGGCTGCGGTAGGCGTCCGCCTCCGGGCTGCCCTCTCCCCCAGCCCCTCTCCCGCAAGCGGGAGAGGGGAGCGAGTGCCGAGCGAGCGCGACCAGTGCTTTCGATGTGTCCCTCTGCCCCAAGCGGGAGAGGGGAGCGAGTGCGGGAGATGCCTTCGGTGTCTGATCTTCCGGCAAGCGGGGGAAGGGGTAGAGCTCGGCAAATGCCCTCGGTGTTTCCCTCTCCCGCCTCTCCCGCGTGCGGGAGAGGGGCAGGGGCGAGGGCAACCTCGGCGCCGCTCAGCCCTTCTGCCGGATCGCGTGCTTCGGCCGCCAGGCCTTGACCACGGCCTCGTCGGTCTCGATGTAGGGGCCGCCGATCAGGTCGATGCAGTAGGGCACCGCGGCAAAGATGCCTTGCACGACGGGCTTGCCGTCGTCGCCGCGCAGCCCTTCGAGGGTTTCGCGGATCGCGCGCGGCTGGCCCGGCAGGTTGATGATCAGCGCCGCACGGCTCGGCGTTTCGCGGATCACCGCCACCTGGCGCGACAGGATCGCGGTCGGCACGAAATGCAGGCTGACCTGGCGCATCTGCTCGCCGAAGCCAGGCATTTCCTTGGTGCCGACCGCCAGCGTGGCTTCCGGCGTCACGTCGCGGCGCGCGGGACCGGTGCCGCCGGTGGTCAGCACCAGGTCGCAGCCGGCCACGTCGACCAGCTCGATCAGCGTGCGCGAGATCTGCGCCTGTTCGTCGGGGATCAGCCGTTCCACGCCCTGCCACGGCGAGGTCAGCGTACGGCCGAACCATTCGCGCAGCGCGGGGATGCCCTCGTCCTGATAGGTGCCCGCGGACGCGCGGTCCGAGATCGACACGAAGCCGACGACAAGTTCGTCGGGGTGGCGGCGAGCCACGGGCTGGCCGATGGTTTGGGCAAGGTCGCTCATGCGGGCTCCTGATCCTCTCCGGTTGAAGGCGCGGCGGACGCCGCACCGGGCTGCTCGCGCGCCTCGAGCGCGCTCTTGATCGCCTGGAACAGCTCGCGGAAATGCTTCGGCGGCTTGGCCAGCTGCTGTTCCTTGCGCGCGTTGCGGATCAGGCTGCGCAGCGCCTGCACGTCGACGCTCGGATGCTCGGCGAGGAAGCGCGTCAGCGCCTCGTCGTCCTTGAGCAGCAGTTCGCGCCAGCGCTCGATCAGATGCAGCCGGGCGGTCTCGGCCTTGCTGGTGCCCTTGAAGCCGTCCAGCGCGCGCCGAATGGCGTCGATCTCGTCGTCGTTCAGGCCGCGCATCACCTTGCCGACATACTGCATCTGGCGGCGCTTGCCTTCGTGGCTGGTAATGCGGCGGGCCTCGCGGATCGCGTCCTCGAGCACCTCGGGCATCGGCACGCGCGCCAGCCGGTCCTTGGGCAGCGCCTCGAGCTCGCTGCCAAGGTCCTGCAGCGCATGCATGTCGCGCTTGCGCTGCGACTTGCTCTTGGGCGAATCGTCTTCGGGCTCGGGGGCAAAGGCGCCGGGAAAGCCGGCGCTGGGGGAGTGGCGGGGATGTCGCGTCATGGGCGGCATTTTATCTTGCTATGATTCCCGTTTGGGTTTCCGTTTGCCCTTCCCGGCTCCCACGGCGCCCCGGCTCGCCGCCGGAATCGCCTCCGCCACGCCCGACCTTCGCCAGACCTACCAGGCCAGACTTACGCATGTCCGATCTCATGACCGACCAGAACGTCCACTTTACCTATACCCAGGCGCAACTGAGCGAAATGGCAGCCGATGTGCTGCGCGTCGCCCGCGAACTGGGCGCCACCGATGCCGCCACCGAGATTTCCGAGGGCAGCGGCCTGTCGGTCTCGGTGCGCAAGGGCGAGGTCGAGACGATCGAGCAGAACCGCGACAAGGTGGTCGGCGTGACCGTGATGATCGGCAAGCGGCGCGGCAATGCCAGCACGTCGGACTTCTCGCCGGCCGCGCTGCGCGCCACCGCCGAGGCCGCCTACAACATCGCGCGCTTCACCGCCGAGGACGACTGCGCGGGCCTGGCCGAAGAGGAACTGCTCGAACGCGATCCGCTCGACCTGGACCTGTTCCACCCGTGGGCCATCGACGCCGAGCAGGCTATCGAGATCGCGCGCCGCGCCGAGGCCGCGGCCTTCGCGGTGTCGCCGCGCATTCGCAACAGCGACGGCGCCAGCGTATCGGCGCAGCATTCGCAGTTCGTGCTGGCCACCACGCGCGGTTTCGTCGGCGGCTATCCGTATTCGCGCCATTTCGTCTCGTGCGCGCCGATCGCCGGCAGCGGCGGCGGCATGCAGCGAGACGACTGGTATTCGTCCAAGCGCGCGCCCGAGGCGCTGGCCGAGCCCGAAGCGATCGGCCGCTACGCTGCCGAACGCGCGCTGGCGCGGCTGCATGCGCGCAAGCTGTCGACGCGCCGCTGCCCGGTGCTGTTCGAAGCCCCGCTGGCGGCAGGACTGCTGGGTGCCTTCGTGCAGGCGGTATCGGGCGGCGCGCTGTATCGCAAGTCGACCTTCCTGTACGACACGCTGGGCAAGCCGGTCTTCGCTCCGCATATCGACATCCATGAGCGTCCGCATGTGCCGGGCGCGATGGGCAGCGCGCCGTTCGACGAGGAGGGCGTCAAGACCCGCGCCCGCGACGTGGTGCGCGATGGCGTCGTGCAAGGCTATTTCCTGTCGACCTATTCGGCCCGCAAGCTCGGCATGCAGACCACCGGCAACGCCGGCGGCTCGCACAATCTGTCGCTGACCAGCAAGCTGACGGAGCCGGGCGACGATTTCCCGGCGATGCTGCGCAAGCTGGGCACCGGCCTGCTGGTGACCGAACTGATGGGGCAGGGCGTCAACTACGTGACCGGCGACTATTCGCGCGGCGCCTCGGGCTATTGGGTCGAGAACGGCGTGATCCAGTACCCGGTCGAGGAAATCACGATCGCCGGCAACATGGCCGAGATGTTCCGCCAGATCGTCGCGATCGGCGCCGACACGCTGGTGCGCGGCACCAAGGAGACGGGCTCGATCCTGATCGAGCAGATGACGATCGCGGGGAATTGACAGGGAAGCGCGGTCGCTCGCGCGGAGCCGAAGGTGTTCTCCCCTCTCCCGCTCGCGGGAGAGGGGTAGGGGGAGGGGGCAGCAGCATTGGCCAATGCCGCCACGGCTTGAACCGCCCGGCCCCTCTCCCCAACCCTCTCCCGCAAGCGGGAGAGGGAGTGCCGCCCGTGCAGTGCGCACGGCGACAGCGCTGGCAGATTGCTGCCGCAGACTACTCCGGCGCCCGTTCGTACGTCACGAACGCATAGTCGAAGCCATTCGGCTCGGAATGATGCCGCTCCCGCTCGGTGGCAATCCAGCGTTGCGGATCGATGTCGGGGAAGTGCGCATCGCCGTCGATGTCGGCGTCGATCTCGGTGACGATCAGCCGGTCGGCGCTGGGCAGCGCCTCGGCATAGAGCTGCGCGCCGCCGATCAGGAACACCTGCTCGACGCCGACGCACAGCCGCAGCGCGTCCTCGAGCGAGGAAGCGGTTTCCGCGCCATCGAGCCGCAGTTCGGGATTGCGGCTCACCACGATATTGCGGCGGCCCGGCAGCGGCCGGCCGATCGATTCCCAGGTCTTGCGGCCCATGATCACCGGAGCGCCCATCGTGGTGCGCTTGAAGTGCGCCAGGTCCTCGGGCAGCCGCCACGGCAGCGTGTTGTCGCGGCCGATCACGCCATTGCGCGCGCGCGCGACGATCAGCGTCAGCAGCGTCATACCGCGACCGGGGCCTTGATGGCCGGATGCGATTGGTAGCCGACCAGCGCGAAGTCCTCGTAGCGGTAGTCGAAGATCGAATCGGGCTTGCGCAGGATTTCCAGCTTCGGCAGCGCCATCGGTTCGCGCGCCAGCTGCGTGCGCACCTGTTCCTCGTGATTGCTGTAGATATGGCAGTCGCCGCCGGTCCAGACGAAATCGCCGACTTCGAGACCGGTCTGCTGCGCGATCATGTGCGTCAGCAGCGCATAGCTGGCGATATTGAACGGCACGCCGAGGAAGATGTCGGCGCTGCGCTGGTACAGCTGGCACGACAGCCGGCCGTCGGCCACGTAGAACTGGAAGAACGCGTGGCAGGGTGGCAGCTTCATGCGCGGGATGTCGCCGACGTTCCAGGCCGACACGATCAGCCGGCGCGAATCCGGATTGCTGCGGATCTGCTCGATCAGCTGGGCGATCTGGTCGATATGCTCGCCGTTCGGCGCCGGCCACGAACGCCATTGATAGCCGTAGATCGGGCCGAGCTCGCCGTTCTCGTCGGCCCATTCGTCCCAGATCGTGACGCCGTTTTCCTGCAGCCACCGCACATTGGTCGAGCCCTGCAGGAACCACAGCAGCTCATGGATGATCGACTTCAGATGCAGCTTCTTGGTGGTGACCACCGGGAAGCCTTCGCGCAGGTCGAAGCGCATCTGATAGCCGAACACCGAGCGCGTGCCGGTGCCGGTGCGGTCCGCCTTGACGGTGCCATGCTCGTACACATGGCGCATGAAGTCGAGATACTGTTTCATCGGCGTCGGAAAGGAAAAAGGGCCGCAGCGCAGCGGCATGCGGGCCAGGGCGTCATTCTAGCCGATGCGCTCCGATGGGGCGCCGGCATGAAAAAAGGGCGGCCCCGATGGAGCCGCCCCTTGATCGGATCGCTGTCGTTCCCGCACGGGCGGGAACGACAGCTTGCCGCTTACTGGCTTTCGACCGCCGGCGCGCGGCGCTTCTGCACCATATAGCCGGCGCCCAGCACGCCGCCGATGATCACGGCATACAGCAGCCAGGCCAGCGCCGGGTTGGCGGCGAAGAACGGCTTGACCAGCGGTTCGCCCAGGATCATCTTGGCCGCGGTGAACGCCAGCACGCCGGAGCCCAGGTAGATGATGATCGGGTAGCGGGCCATCAGCTTGAGCACCAGGCGCGAGCCCCAGACCACGATCGGGATGCTGATCAGCAGACCCAGCACCACCAGCAGGAAGCTGCCGTGCGCGGCGCCGGCCACGGCCAGCACGTTGTCGACGCCCATCACGGCGTCGGCGATGATGATCGTCTTCATCGCGCCGGCCAGCGTGGTTGCCGGGGCGCCATGCTCGTCCTCGCCGTTTTCGTCGGACAGCAGCTTGTAGGCGATCCACACCAGCGCCAGGCCACCGACCAGCATCAGGCCAGGAATCTTCAGCAGCCACACGACACCGATGGTCATGGCCGAACGGACCACGACGGCACCGATGGTGCCCCAGACGATGGCCTTCTTTTGCAGGTGCGGCGGCAGGTTACGCGCCGCCAGCGCGATCACGATGGCATTGTCGCCAGCGAGCACCAGGTCGATGACGACGATCGACAGCAGTGCCGTCAGAAACTGCATCGTGAACAGATCGGTAAGCCACTCCATGAACTCTCCTGTTGGAAACGTGAAATATCGGTTCGCCTGGAGTCATGCAGCCGCGGACGGGAGCCTCTGCAAACCATGAATCCAGGTTGCAAAGGTCTTGCTCGACCGATCTGCGATATTGCCGAAACGCCGATATCGCCGGTACGGTCAGCACAACCGGAGGCCGCAATGGGCGCGGCGCTCGTAATGACGATTGTGCTAAGGGCGGGCTGCCCTGGAGCTACTCCCCTTTGAAGGGGCTTGGCCGTGGTCGGCCTTGCTTGGGCACGGATTATAAACGAGGTTCATGGCGATTGTCGCCTTTGCGGCAAATGGCGTTTACCCGGCCTCGCGCCACGCCTTTACCCGCTTCCAGCCCCACCTGGCCCGCCATGGCCCGGAATAGCGCCGGGCGCGTGTCGGAGGCAGGCGGGCAGGCAGACGAGGCCGATAGCGCCTATTCTTACCGGATCGGCAGTGGCCGATGCGCCGCCGGACAGCGATGGCGGCGTGTCCTCTGCCCACACCGGCCGTTTGCTGGCGTTCGCTGCGTTTGCCGAGACGGCGGCGGCGGTGTGACCGGGGTTCGGGGTTGCGCCGCGCTCAGTGCTCAAGGCTCGCAGCGCGGTGCCCAGTGTCATCCAGCCACATCAACCGACCACAAGGAACAAGAACCCTATGCCGGCTGACCCGATCGGTATGCCATCGCGCCGCATCCGCCAGGACAACGGATCCGCACCGCGCGCCGCCTCTTCACCGTCCCCGTCTTCCGCAGCGTCCTCATCGTCTTCCTCGTCTTCCTCGTCTTCCCCGCCTTCTCGATCCGCCGCCGCGGCCTCGTCGCTGGCCAGGGCGCGCTCGCGCTTCGGCGATCCGCTCGCCTTCGTGCAGCAGTACCGCCACGACGACGAGGCCGAGCGCGCCGAGCTGATCGACGGTCTGCTGGCTCCGCACGCCAGCGTCCAGCCCAAGCACTTCTACGACGTGCTCGGCTCGCGGCTGTTCGAGGCCATCACCGCGTTGCCCGAGTACTATCCGACGCGCACCGAGGCGGAGATCTTCGCCGCGCATGCGAGTGCGATCGGCGCGCGCTGCGGCAGCGGCGGCGTGCTGATCGACCTCGGCGCCGGCAATTGCCAGAAGGCGGCGCGGCTGTTCGGCGTGCTGCGGCCCGCCCAATATGTTGCGCTCGATATCTCGGTCGAGTTCCTGCGCGACACGCTGGCCGGACTGCAGCAGCAGCATCCGCAGATTCCGATGCTGGGGCTGGGCGCGGACCTGTGCGCGCCGCTCGCGCTGCCGGCGCCGATCCGGCACGGCCGGCGGCTGTTCTTCTATCCGGGCTCGAGCATCGGCAACTTCGCGCCCGACGCCGCGCTGGCGCTGCTGCAGCGGCTGCGCGCGGCAGCGCGGCAGGGCGACGGCGTGTTGATCGGCGTCGATCTGGTCAAGGACGAGGCGCAGCTGGTAGCGGCCTACGACGATGCGCTGGGCGTGACTGCGGCGTTCAACCGCAACGTGCTGCGCAACGTCAATCGCGCGATCGATGCCAACTTCGCGTTGGCCGACTGGCGCCATGTCGCCAGCTTCGACCGGCAGCGTTCGCGTATCCGGATGCATCTGGAGGCGGTGCGCGATGTCGAGGTCCACTGGACCGGCGGCGGCCGCGCCTTCCATGCCGGCGAGCGCATCCATACCGAGGACTCGCACAAGTACCGCGTCGACGGGTTTGCCGCGCTGCTCGAAGAGGCGGGCTTTGCCGATCCGGTCTGCTGGACCGACGCGCGGCAATGGTTCGCGGTGTTCCACGCGCGCGTGCCGGCCTGAGGGTCGAGGACCAGGCGGAAGAGGCTGGCCGAAGAGGCAGGCCGAAGAGGCAGGCCGAAGGGAAGGGGAAAGGGAAGGGGAAAGCCGCGGTGTCATAATGCCCGCTGACATGCCGCTCGCACTGCGCGCGGTTTTCCAGCGGCTTTTGACGAGGCGGGCAATCCGATGAGCGGCTTCACCATGCTTCCCGATCTGTATTTCGCCGGCGGCCGGCACGACTGGAGCGATGCGCGGCGGCTGCCGCGCGAGGGCTTGGCGCAGGCGCTGGTCGACAGCCGCAACCGCACGCTGGCCTGGCTGGCCGCGTTCGGCGCGGCCCGGCGCGGCTGGATCGTGCCGCGCCAGTACGATGCCGATCCGCCGCTATGGACGCTGGGCCATCTCGCCTGGCACGCCGAATGGTGGTGCCTGCGCGACGTCCAATGGCAGGACCGCGGCGGCGTGCTGCTGCCGGTGCCGGCCGCGCCGGCGATGCTCGACGGTGCCGACGAGTGGTTCGATCCCGAACGCATCGGTCCCGATGCGCGCTGGGAAGCCGCCCTGCCCGATGTTGCCGCACTGAAGCACTACGCGGCCTCGGTGCTCGACGCGGTGCTGCGCCGGATCGCGCTGCTGCCCGACGATGGCGACGACACGCTGTATCCCTACCGCCGCGCGCTGCAGCACGAGGACGCGCAGATCGAACGGATCGCCGCACTGCTGCAGGCGCTGGCGATGGCGCCCGACGATCCCGCGCTGACCCGCCCGCCGGTCAGCGTGCCCGACGCCGGCACGCTGCAGTTTCCCGGCGGCCGTTTCACGCAGGGCTGGAGCGAGCCGGACGGCTTCGCGATGCCCGACGAACTGCCCGCGCAGCCGACTTATGTGCCGGCCTTCGAGATCGACGCCGCGCCGGTCACCAACGCGCAATACCTGGAGTTCGTCGACGACGGCGGCTACGAGCGGCCCAACTGGTGGTCGCCGGCCGGCCGCCAGTGGCTGATGACGCAGGAGCGCTCGGCGCCGCGCTACTGGG
Organism: Cupriavidus sp. UGS-1; assembly: GCF_021213615.1. Classification (NCBI taxonomy): domain Bacteria; kingdom Pseudomonadati; phylum Pseudomonadota; class Betaproteobacteria; order Burkholderiales; family Burkholderiaceae; genus Cupriavidus; species Cupriavidus sp. UGS-1. The sequence goes on from NZ_JAJQJF010000006.1 coordinate 203,902, forward strand.
AGCGCCATGCGCAGACGCGCGCCTGGATGGCGCAGCGCTTCGACATGCTGCGCACGCTCAATCCCGACGAGGCGGTGCGGCACGTGACGCTGTACGAGGCGCAGGCCTGGTGCGCGTGGGCCGGACGCCGGCTGCCGGACGAGGCCGAGTGGGAGATGGCCGCGGTGCAGAATCGCGGTGGCTTCCGCTGGGGCATGGTGCGCGAATGGACCGCGACACCGTACGAGCCCTATGCCGGCTTTGCCGAGTTGCCGGCGCACCCCGGCCCCGGGGACAGCGAGATGCAGGCGCGCTTCGGCGTCTGCCAGGCCGTGCGCGGCGCCTGCTTCGTCGGCCCGACGCGGCTGCGCCATGCACGCGCGCGGCTGGCGCTGGCGCCGGAGGAAGACGCAGCCTTCGTGGGGTTTCGTACCTGCGCGCTGTGAGCGAAAAAAAAGCCCCGCAGGAGCGGGGCGCAGTTTGCCGTTGGATTGGTCGTCCCCGCGCAGGCGGGGACCCAGTGGCTTTGCCAAGACGCTGGATTCCCGCCTACGCGGAACGACGGCGATATCAGTGAATCACCATCCGCGTGAACGGCTCCACATAGGCCTGCAGCGTAACGAACAGGCCGACGAGAATCGCCAGCACGACCGAGTGGAAGAACACGTAGCGCAGGATGTCGCCCTCGTGGCCGTACCACTTGGTCGCGGTCGAGGCCACCACGATCGACTGCGCGTCGATCATCTTGCCCATCACGCCGCCCGAGCTGTTGGCCGAGGCCATCAGCACCGGCGACAGGCCGAGCTGCTCCGCGGTGGTCTTCTGCAGCCCGCCGAACAGCACGTTCGACGCGGTATCCGAGCCGGTCAGCGCGACGCCCAGCCAGCCCAGCATCGTGCCGAACAGCGGGTAGAACACGCCGGTGTGCGCGAACGCCAGGCCCAGCGTCGCGTCCAGGCCCGAGTAGCGGGTCAGGTAGCCGACGCCGAACATCGCGCAGATCGTCAGCAGCGAGTAGCGCACCAGCTTGATCGTGTTCCAGTACTCGCGCAGCAGGCGCGGCACCGAATAGCCCATCAGCAGCCCGCCGACCACGGCGGCGACCAGGATGCCGGTGCCCGCCATCGACAGCACGTTGAAGTTGAACACCGCAGCCTCGGCGATCTGCTGCGGCACCACCGGCGGCACCTTCAGCACCGCCTTGTCCAGGCCCGGGATCGCGTACTTCCACGACCAGATCGCGTCGAACGCCTTCTTGATCTGCGGCACGCCCCAGATGAAGACGAACACGGTCAGGATCACCCACGGCATCCACGCCTTGGCGGTCGAGATGCCGGCGGCAGCGGCGTTGGCGCGCGCCTCGGCGGCGACCGCCTCGGGATCGTCGACCTTCGATTCGTCGTGGCGGCCCAGGATCTTGGTGGTGGTCCAGATCTTCTTCGGCTTCCAGACCTTCAGGAACAGCGCCAGCGAGCCCATCGACACCAGCGCGGCGATCACGTCCACCAGCCACGGGCCGTGGTAGTTCGACACCAGGAACTGCGGGATCGCGAAGCTGACGCCGGCCACCAGGATCGCCGGCCAGACCTCGAGCATGCCGCGGAAGCCGGCAAAGGCCCAGATCAGCCAGAACGGCACCAGCACCGAGAACAGCGGCAGCTGGCGGCCGATCATCGCCGACAGGTCGAGCAGGTCAAGGCCGGTGACGGCCGACAGCGCGATGATCGGCGAGCCGAGCGCGCCGTAGGCGACCGGCGCGGTATTGGCGATCAGCGCCAGGCCCGAAGCGGCCAGCGGCGAGAAGCCCAGGCCGATCAGGATCGCGCCGGTCACCGCCACCGGCGTGCCGAAGCCGGCCGCGCCCTCGAAGAACGCGCCGAAGCTGAACGCGACCAGCAGCAGCTGCAGGCGCCTGTCTTCGGTGATGCCGGCGATCGAGCCCTGCAGCACCTTGAACGAGCCGTTCAGCGTGGTCAGCCGGTGCAGGAAGATGATGTTCAGCACGATCCAGCCGATCGGGAACAGGCCCGATGCGATGCCCAGGCCGGCGGCCTTGCCGGCCATCGCGGCGGGCATGCCGAAGATCGCCGAGGCGACCACGATGCCGACCACCAGCGCCAGGCCGGCGGCCAGATGGGCCTGCAGATGAAAGAACGCCAGCGCGCCCAACAGCACCGCGACCGGCACGCCCGCGGCGAGCGTGGACAGGGCCATGCTGCCGAGCGGGTCGTAGACTTGACTCCACACGATTGAATCCTCCTCAGTGATGGGCCGGCGAGCCATCCTTCTGCGGGCGATCCTCGCCGGTTTGCCTGCGCACGCGAGGGACGCGCAGGGGTGACCCAAGCTTCGCGCACGAGCAAGCGAAGGATTGTAAGGACGGCTATACGTCACCCGCGATACATCGCGTCACGATGGGCGTGAACCGGATTCAGGAATCAGGGTTTGCCCGGGGCGCGCGTCCGGTGTGCAGCGTACTCCAATTGTTGCGGAACGGAAATGTCTGCTTGCCGGCACGGCGGCGATGGAACGGGGAGGAAAGGCCGCTGCGGGGGAGAGAGAGGCGGGCGGCCGGCGTCGATGCGGGCACCCGCATGGATCAAGCCAGCGGCAACACCAGGATGCCCGACGCCGCCGGCCGCGCGCGCATCTTGGCCAGCCAGCGCTCCAGTTCCGGACGCGGCTCGCGCCGGATCGGCATGCCCATCCAGCGGTGCGCGGCGCAGGCCAGCGAGATGTCGGCCATGCTGAAGCGGTCGTCGCAGATGAACTCGCGCCCGGTCAGCGCCTTGTCGAGCAGCGCGGCCAGCGGCTCGGCACGCGCGATCGAGCGGGCCACCGCATCGGCGTCGCGGCGCTCGGCCGGCGTGCGCACCGTCTGCACGAAGGCGTCGACCATGGCCGGCGTGAAGGCGGTGTTCTGCCAGTCCATCCAGCGGTCGGCGGAGGCGCGCGTGCGCACGTCCTCCGGCCACAGCGTGCCTTCGCCATACTGCGCGCACAGGTAACGCACGATCGCATTCGATTCCCACAGCACGAACGGCTCGCCGCCGATATCGGTGCCGCGGAAGTCCTCGATCACCGGGATCAGCCGGTTCGGGTTCAGCCGGACGTAGGCCTCGGTGTCGAGGTCGCCGCGCGTGATGCCGATATCGATCCGCTCGTGATCGAGATGCAGTTCGCGCGCGCACCAGACGACCTTCTGGACGTTGATCGAAGAGAGCCGGCCCCAGATGCGCAACATATCGGTCTTCCTTGTTCTGGTCGGTGCCGCGGCCTGTCGACGCGGATCAGGCCGCCTTCGCCTGGCCTGCCTGCGCCGCGATGGCCTCGGCGAACAGCTTGCCGAGGATCGCCACGCCTTGCTCGATGCGCTCGGGCGGCACGGTGACGAAGGCCAGCCGCAGCGTATTCTGCCGCGGATTGGTGGCGAAGAAGGGGGCGCCGGGCACATAGGCGACGTTGCGCTTGACCGCCTCCTGCAGGATCGCCATGCTGTCCAGCCCCTCGGGCAGCGACATCCAGATGAACATGCCGCCCTCGGGCTGGTTCCACTTGACGCCGGCCGGCATATGGCGCGCCAGCGCATCCAGCATGTAACGGCACTGGTTGCCGTACAGCTCGCGGATGGTCGGGATATGCGTATCGAGCAGGCCGTCGCGGATGGTCTCGTAGGCGACGCGCTGCGTGAAGCTCGGCGTATGCAGGTCCGAGGCCTGCTTGGCCTGGCACAGCTTGAAATGCAGATCGGGCGGGGCGATCACATAGCCCAGGCGCAGGCCCGGCGCCAGCACCTTCGAGAACGAACCCATGTAGATCACGCCGTCCGGATTCATCGACAGCAGCGTCGGCAGCTGGTTGCCGGTGTAGCTGAGTTCGCCATACGGATCGTCCTCGATCAGCAGCACGTTCAGCTCGCGGGCGCGCTGCACCAGCGCCTGGCGGCGCTCCAGCGGCATGCGGCGGCCGGTCGGATTCTGGAAGTTGGGCAGCGCGTACAGGAAGCGCGCGCCGGCGGTCAGCTCGGCGGTCAGCGCCTCGGGCTGCAGGCCCTGGTCGTCGCTCGGCAGCGAGACGAACTCGGGCTCGAACAGCGAGAAGGCCTGCAGCGCGCCAAGATAGCTCGGCGTCTCGACCAGCACCGGGCTGCCCGGATCGATCAGCACCTTGGCCAGCAGGTCCAGTGCCTGCTGCGAGCCGGTGGTGATCAGCACGCGCTCGACATCCACGCCATGGCGGCGCGCGATGAATTCGCGCAGCGGCAGATAGCCCTCGGTGGCGGTGTACTGCAGCGCCGCGTGCGGGTTGTCGGCGAATACACGGGCCACCGCCTGTTCCATCGCGGCGACCGGGAAGGTCGCGGGCGACGGCAAGCCGCCGGCGAACGAAATGACTTCCGGACGCTCGGTGACCTTGAGGATTTCGCGGATGGCCGAGCTGGTCAGTTGTTGCGCCCGGCGGGAGATGGCCCAATGCATGATGGTCTCTTGGTGTGGTTCTCGCGCGGCGGCGCCGCGCGATGTCGGTCAAATCGATGTGGCGGTGCGCGCGGGGCGCGCACGCCTGAAACGGTGGGGCCGGCCTTACTGGACCGCTTGCACTTCGACGATCATCTCGATCTCGACGCAGGCGCCCAGCGGAATCTGCGCGACGCCGAACGCGCTGCGGGCATGCTTGCCCTTGTCGCCGAACACTTCGGCCAGCAGCTCGGAGCAGCCGTTGGTGACGAGGTGCTGCTCGGTGAAGTCCGGCGTCGAATTGACCAGGCTCATCACCTTGACGATGCGCGCGACGCGGTTCAGGTCGCCGACATGCGCGTGCAGCGTCGCCAGCAGGTCGATCGCGATCGCGCGCGCCGCCGCCTTGCCCTCTTCGGTGCCCAGCTGGTCGCCGAGCTTGCCGACCCACGGCTTGCCGTCCTTGCGGGCGATATGGCCCGACAGGAAGACCGTGGTGCCGGTCTGCGCCGCCATCACGTAGGCGGCGGCGGGGGCGCCGGCGGTCGGCAGTTCGATGCCCAGGCGGGCGAGGGTGTCATAGACGGACATGAAGACTCCTGTTCTCGAGAGTTCGGGGTGGTTCAGCGGGATCGTGCCGGCGGCAGGCCGGCGGACGCGGCGGCGGCAGCCGTGGCGGCAGTCGCAGCAGCGGGCGCGGCACGCACCGCGGTGCGGCGGCCCAGCGCCACCACCGCGATCACCGCGACGGCGAAACCGATGGTGGGCGCGTCGAGCGGCTCGGCCAGCAGCCAGGCGCCGCCGGCCAGCGTCATGAACGGCTGCAGCAATTGTATCTGGCCGACGCGGGCCACGCCCCCTTTCGCCAGTCCGGCGTACCAGAAGACGAAGCCGATGAACATCGAAAAGAGCGAGACGTAGGCCATGCCGAGCCATGCGCGCGCCGACGCGGCGGCGATCTGCGGCAGCGTCTGCGCGGCCAGCCAGGCGACCGTCGGCAGCACCGCCGGCAGCGAGACCACCAGCGCCCAGCTGATCGTTTCGAGGCCGCCGAGCTCGCGCGACAGCTTGCCGCCTTCGGCATAGCCGAGCGCGCCCAGCACCATCGCGGCGAACAGCAGCCAGTCGGCGTGCTGCAGCGCGCCGGCGCCTTGCCACAGCGCGAAGGCGACTACCAGCGCGCTGCCGGCGACCGCCGCGGCCCAGAACGCCATCGACGGCCGCTCGCGGCCGAACCAGGCGGCGAACACCGCGGTGGCTAGCGGCAGCAGCCCGACCACGATTGCGCCGTGGCCGGCCGGCACTTCGCGCATCGCCAGCGACGAGAACAGCGGAAAGCCGATCACCACGCCGAGCGCGGTCACGGCGAGCCGGAACCATTGGCCGCCGCGCGGACGGCGCGCCGCCGACAGCGCGCCACGCTGCCACAGCAGCGCCAGCGCCAGCAGCGTGGCCACCAGCGCGCGCGCCAGCGCGACGAAGGTGGCATCGAGCTCGGCCACCGCCATCCGCGTAAACGGCAGCGTCTGGCTGAAGATCGCCACGCCGATGAAGCCGAGCAGCATGCCGCCGCTCGGCGCGTCGGCCTGCGTGGCGGCAGTCGGGGGACAGGGCGCGGCGGTGTCGCGTTGCGTCATGACAGGGTCCTGGTGGCGTTCATGCGAGGCTTTGTTGGGCGGCCGTATTCCGGCGTGGCACTACGAAATCGCGGGCCGCCCGGCGACGGCGATCCACAGCGCGGTGGCCGCCAGCGCCAGCCCCATCGCGCGGTTGAACCAGCGGATGCGCTGGCCGACCTGCAGCCACTGGCGCAGCGACGCGCCCATCGCGCCGTAGGCGCCGTTGCTGAGAAAGCCGAACACGCCGAACACCGCGCACACCAGCAGGCCGCGCTGCAGCGGCGACGCGGCGCCCGACATGTACGAGGCCGCGATCGCCAGCGCCAGCATCCAGGCCTTGATGTTGGCGTACTGCAGCGCCACCGATTGCCAGACGGACAACGGCGCCAGCACCTGCCGGTCGCTGAGCGCGGCGCTGCGGCCGATCTTCGCGGCCAGCCACAGCAGATAGGCCACGCCGGCCAGATGGACGATCGTGGCCAGCACCGGGCTCGCCACGATCAGCGCGCCGACACCGGCCGCGCACAGCGCGAGGATGCTGGCGAAGCCGAGCGCGACGCCGATGCAGTGCGGCAGCGTCGCGCGCAGGCCGAAGTTGGCGCCGGTCACCGCGGCGATCGTGGTGTTGGGCCCGGGCGTGAACAGGCCGACCGTCATCAGCGACAGCAGCGCGGCAAACTGGGTCACGCTGAGCCCGGCGAGCCAGCCGGTCAGCGCGGCATCCATCGGCATCGCACTCATGCGGCGGCGCGCGCCGGGCCCGCGCTGGCGTCGGCGTCGGAAGCGGCGGCGGAAGCGGCGGCGGAAGCGGCGGCGGAAGCGGCGGCCTGCCCGGCCCCCTCGGCGAAGTTGACCACCACGCGCCGGTTGGTGCGGCTCTTCTTCTCGATCCTGGTCACCGCCACCGGACCGATCTCGCCGACCGCGGCCACATGGGTGCCGCCGCAGGGCTGACGGTCGATGCCGGGGATCTCGATGATGCGGATCTGGCCGGTGCCTGCCGGCGGCGCCGCGCCGATGGTGCGCACCAGCTCGGGCTCGGCCGCCAGCTGCTCTGGCGTGATGCGGTCGATGCGGACCGGCGTATTGGCGGCGATCAGGGCATTGAGCCGCTCGCTGAGCTCGGCCTTGTCGAGCGTCGATTCGGGCAGGTCGAAGTCGATCCGCGCCGTGTCCGGGTTGATGTTGCAGCCGGTGACGGGCACCGGGATCAACGCGCCGAGCAGATGCAGGCAGGTGTGCAGCCGCATCAGCCGATGGCGGCGCGCCCAGTCGATCGCGACCGTGACGCGGTCGCCGGGGGCCACTACCGGCAGCGCCTGATCGGGCGCGGGCACGTGCAGGATCGCGCTGCGATCCGGTGCGTAGACGGTTTCGGCCAGCGCGATCGTGCTGCCGTCGGCGAGCGTCAGCGTCCCGGTATCGCCGGCCTGGCCGCCGCTGCGCGCGTAGCAGACCGTTTCATCGAGCACGATGCCCTCGGGCAGTACCGCGAGCACGGTGGCGTCGCAGCGGTCGAGATAGGCGTCCTCGTCGAAGCGCTTGCGCGTGGGCGGCAGCGGGGTGTCGGACATCGGGGGTCTCCTTGTTCTGCGGGGTGTCGGTATGTGGGCCGGTATTGGCCGAGCGCCGGAGCCTGTACCGGTGCGGCCGCCTGTGCCGGCATGGCCTTGCCGGCCGGACAGCCGGGCACCGGTTCGCCGGGTGACGCCGGACCGGCTTTTATCGTGTGTCGATGTTAGACAAGGTTGTCGGTACAGTACCGATACAGTTATTCTGCTGATCCTCAGTACAGTTTTCGGGGGCCGTCCATGGAAACAGGAAATCAGGCCGGGTCGCCGCACGGCGAGACCGGGCAAACGCCGCCGGCCGGGCAGGCGATCGGCCAGGGCAAGGACGAGGCGGCCGGCAGGCCGGCCCGTGCCGCCAGCCGCCGTCCGCTGCGGCTGGTGTTGCCGTCGGCCCCTCCGGCATCGGGCGAGCTGTCGGCCGCCGACAGCCTGCCCGACCCGGTGCCCTCGGCGCAGATGACGCTGGTCGGGCAACTGACCGAATGGGCGCGGATGCGGATCGAGGAGCGGGTGTTCCGCCCCGGCATGCGCATGCCGTCGATCCGCCAGCTGGCGCAGGACAAGGGCATCTCGCGCTTTACCGTGGTCGAGGCCTACGACCGGCTGGTCGCGCTGGGCTATCTCGAATCGCGGCGCGGCTCCGGCTTCTTCGTGCGCGAGCGGGGGCCGTCGATCGGCCCGGGCCTGGGCGCCGGCATGCCAAGCGAGGGCGCCACGGCGCCGCATGCGTCGCGCAACATCGACGTGCCCTGGCTGCTGCGCAACATGTTCCACCGTGCCGAGCCGCGCAAGGCGCCGGGCCTGGGCTTCCTGCCCAACGACTGGCTCGATGGCGAGCTGATCGGCAGCGCGCTGCGCGGCCTGGCGCGCCAGCCGGGCAGCCATTTCCTGGCCAGCGGCACGCCCGAGGGCTTCCTGCCGCTGCGCCAGCAGCTGCGCACGCGGCTGGCGGAGCTGGAGATCGGCGCCGCACCCGAACAGATCGTGCTGACCTCGGGCATCACGCAGGCGCTGGACCTGATCGCGCGGCTCTATGTCCGGCCCGGCGATCCGGTGCTGGTCGGCGATCCCGCCTGGTTCGTGATGTTCGCGCGCTTCGCCGCCCAGGGCGCGCAGGTGATCGGCGTGCCGTACACGGCCGAGGGACCCGACCTCGAGGCGCTGGAGCGCATCGTGCAGGCCCACCGTCCCCGGCTGCTGGTCCTCAATTCGGTGCTGCACAACCCGACCGGCACCTCGCTGTCGGCCGCCAAGGCCTTCCAGCTGCTGCGGCTGGCCGAGCAGTACGACTTCCTGGTGGTCGAGGACGACATCTACTGCGACCTGTGCCCGCCCGGCCATCCTGCCACGCGGCTGGCGAGCCTGGACCAGCTCAAGCGCGTGATCTACCTCGGCAGCTTCTCCAAGACGCTGGCAGCCAACCTGCGGGTCGGCTTCGTCGCGGCGCGTCCCGAACTGGCGCAGAGCCTGACCGACGCCAAGCTGCTGGCCGGGCTGGCCACGCCGGAGATCAACGAGCGCGTGCTGTACAAGGTGCTGACCGAGGGCCACTACCGCAAGCATGTCGAACGCGTGCGCAACCGGCTGGAGCGCGCCCGCGACGAGACGCGGCACGCGCTGGAGAAGCTCGGGCTGACGCTGTTTCCGGGCCAGCATGCCGGCATGTACCTGTGGGCCGATACCGGCCGCGATACCAATGCGATCGCCACGGCCGGACACGAGGAGGGCTATCTGTTCGCGCCCGGCAGCCTGTTCTCGCCGTCGCAGCTGCCATCCGGCTGGATGCGCTTCAACGTCGCCTGCGGCCACGATCCGCAAATGCTGGACTTCCTGGCGCGCCAGCTCGACCGGCTATAGCCCCCGGCCGCCCGGGGCTGCACCGGGGCTGACCCGGGCCTCGGGCTTGCCACTTGAAAATCCGCCGGGGCGTCCCTATCTGGCCGCCACCGGCGCCGCCATGCCACCCGCCCGCGGCGCACCGAACTGAATGATGGGCGCTGCCGCCTTTGCGCGGCGGCGGCGCCGGGACCCATTGACGAGGAGAACCATGAACGCCACGCACGAGACGATGAGCTTCCAGGCGGAAGTCAAGCAGCTGCTGCATCTGATGATCCACAGCCTGTACAGCAACAAGGAGATCTTCCTGCGCGAGCTGATCTCGAACGCCTCGGATGCCACCGACAAGCTGCGCTTCGAGGCGATCGCCAATCCCGCGCTGCTCGAGAACGACGCCGACCTGGCGATCCGCATCGAGACCGACAGCCAGGCCCGCACCATCACGATCACCGACAACGGCATCGGCATGAGCCGCGACGAGGCGATCCGCAACCTGGGCACGATCGCGCGTTCGGGTACCAAGGAATTCTTCGAGCAGCTGTCGGGCGACCAGCAGAAGGACGCCGCGCTGATCGGCCAGTTCGGCGTTGGTTTCTACTCGGCCTTCATCGTCGCCGACCGCGTCACCGTCGAGACCCGCCGCGCGGGCGTGCCCGCCTCGGAGGCGGTGCGCTGGGAGAGCGGCGGCGACGGCGAGTTCACCGTCGATGCGATCGAGCGCGCCGAGCGCGGCACCGCGATCACGCTGCATCTGCGCGAGGGCGAGGACGACTTCCTGTCGGCGTGGAAGATCAAGGACATCATCCGCAAGTACTCCGACCATATCTCGCTGCCGATCCGCATGCCCAAGGAGGTCTGGGACGCCGACACCAGCGCGTACAAGCGCACCGACGAGTGGGAGAGCGTCAACCAGGCCAGCGCGCTGTGGACCCGGGCCAAGAGCGACATCACCGAGGAGCAGTACGTCGCGTTCTACCAGCACATCGCGCACGACCACGAGAAGCCGCTGGCATGGACGCACAACCGCGTCGAAGGGCGCAACGAATACACGCAGCTGCTGTACATCCCGGCGCGCGCGCCGTTCGACCTGTGGGACCGCAACCATCGCGGCGGCCTGAAGCTGTACGTCAAGCGCGTCTTCATCATGGACGACGCCGAGCAGCTGCTGCCGAACTACCTGCGCTTCGTCAAGGGCGTGATCGATTCGTCCGACCTGCCGCTGAACGTCTCGCGCGAGCTGCTGCAGGAAAGCCGCGACGTCAAGGCGATCCGCGAAGGCAGCACCAAGCGCGTGCTGTCGATGCTCGAAGCGATGGCCGACAGCGAGGACCAGGCCGAGCGCGACAAGTACGCCAGCTTCTGGCAGCAGTTCGGCCAGGTGCTCAAGGAGGGCCTGGGCGAGGACACCGCGAACCAGGAACGCCTCGCCAAGCTGCTGCGCTTCGCCTCGACCCATCAGGATTCGGCCGAGCAGACCGTGTCGCTGGCCGACTATGTCGGCCGCATCAAGGAAGGGCAGGACAAGATCTACTACGTGACCGCCGACACGTGGAATGCCGCCAAGGCCAGCCCGCATCTGGAGGTGTTCCGCAAGAAGGGCATCGAGGTGCTGCTGCTGACCGATCGCGTCGACGAATGGATGCTGTCCTTCCTGAACGAGTTCGACGGCAAGGAGCTGGTGTCGGTGGCGCGCGGCGGCCTGGACCTGGGCGCGCTGGCCGACGAAGAGGAAAAGGCCGAGCAGCAGAAGGCCGAGGACGAATGGAAGGACGTGCTGACGCGCGCCAAGGAGGTGCTGGCCGACAAGGCCAAGGACGTGCGCGTGACGCTGCGGCTGACCGACTCGGCCTCGTGCCTGGTGTCGGACGAGGGCGAGATCAGCGGCTATCTGCAGCGGCTGCTGAAGCAGGCCGGCCAGAAGGCGCCGCAGACCAAGCCGATCCTCGAACTGAACCCGTCGCACGCGCTGGTGGGCAAGCTGCGCCAGCTGGCCGGTGCCGATGCGGGAGCCGAGGGCGATGCGTTCGCCGACCGCGTGCACGTGCTGTTCGACCAGGCGCTGCTGGCCGAGGGCGGCATGCTGGAAGACCCCGCGGCCTACGTGCAGCGGATCAACAAGCTGCTGGCCTGATGCCGGCCAGGCGCGGCGTGCCCCGGGTGGTACCGTCGGCGGCGTCGCCAGAGGCGCCGCCAGACCTGCAGCAAGGCCTGCCGCCGGTGATCGACCGCCATACCCGCGTGCTGATCCTCGGCAGCTTCCCCGGCGCCGCGTCGCTGGCCGCGCGCCAGTACTACGCGCATCCGCGCAACCAGTTCTGGCCGCTGCTCGGCGCGCTGCTCGGCGAACCGCTGCCCGAGCTGCCCTATGCCGAGCGGCTGACGCGCGTGCTGGCGCATCGCGTCGGCATCTGGGACGTGCTGGGCGCCTGCGTGCGGCCCGGCAGCCTCGATTCCAATATCCGCCATCCGCAGGCCAACGATTTCGAGCGCCTGCGGCAGCTGGCGCCGGCGCTGCGCCGCGTCGGCTTCAACGGCGGCACCTCGGGCCGCTTCGCGCCGCAGTTCGCCGCTGCGGGATACGAGACCGTGGTGCTGCCCTCGTCGAGCCCCGCCCATGCCGCGCGCACCTTCGAGCAGAAACTGGAGTTGTGGCGCGCGCTTCTGTCACAATCGCGGCCGTGATTGACGCCGGACCGCCTCTTCGAATGGGGCGGTCTTTCCGTAGCCCGCCGCATTGCTGACTGCGTTGCGGACCGCATTGCCGACCGCATTGCCGACCCATGACCCTGTTGAAAAGAAAATCGATCGAAGCCGTGGCTTCGCGCCGCCCCGCGCGCGGCGAACGCGAGCGCGCCGCGCGCCGCCACGATCGCGACACGGCCGCCGACCGTGACCCGAGCGACGAGAAACGGATGACGCCGCGCTTTGCGCCGGTGACCTTCTCCGAATGGAACGGCGTGCGCTATCTGCATTTCGGCACCGAGTGGGTGCAGGGCGCGATGCGGCTGCGCAAGCCCGATGCGATCGAGCTGGAGTACGCGCAGCAGATGATGGCGTGGCTGTTGTTCCTGTCGCCGTCGCAGCGCGATTTCCATATCGCGCAGCTGGGCCTGGGCGCGGCCTCGCTGACGAAGTTTTGCCACCGGCATTTCGCCAGCGCGCGCGTCACCGCGGTGGAGCTCAATCCCGCCGTGATCGTCGCGGGTCGCAGCATGTTCGGCCTGCGCGAGAACGACGCGCGGCTGACCGTGCGCGAACAGGACGCCTGGGACTATGTGATGGACCCCGCCAGCACCGGCGCGCACGACGTGCTGCAGGTCGACCTGTACGACGCCACCGCGCGCGGGCCGGTGCTCGACACCACGGCGTTCTACAAGGCCTGCCGGCGCGTGCTGAAGGACCCCGGCGTGATGACGATCAACCTGTTCGGCGACCACGACAGCTTTCCGAAGAACATCGTGCGGATCTGCGAGGCGTTCGACGATCGCGTGCTGGTGTTTCCCGAGGTGCACGACGGCAACGTCATCGCGCTGGCCTTCAATGGGCCGGCGATCGACATCGATTGGGAAACGCTGGACCAGCGCGCGCGCGTGGTGCAGGAAGCGACGGGCCTGCCGGCGCGCCAGTGGGTCAAGGGCTTGCGCAGGGCGAATGCGCGGCAGGAGGAGCGGTTGAGGATCTAGGCGGACTATATTGCCGGCCGTGGTGTTCTCCCTCTCCCCCTCAGGGGGAGAGGGCTGGGGAGAGGGAGGTGGTTTTCGAGCGCGGCGGTGTCGGGACCGCCGTTGCCCTCTCCCCCAACCCCTCTCCCGCGCGCGGGAGAGGGGAGCCGCTAGCCCGATTCGGGCGCTATCTGTCGCTATTCCTTGCGGAAGAACTGCGCCAGCGACCATTCGTCGGTGCGCGCTTCGTAGCGGATGCCCTTGCGCATCGCCCACATCGCCAGCTGGCTGTGCGACGGAATGATGGCGTGGTCGGCCAGTGCGAATTTGGCGGCGGTGCGGGCGTTCTCCTCGCGCGCCTTGTCGCTGCTGATCGTGGTCAGCGAGGTCTCGATCAGCTTGTCCAGCTGCGGATTGCTGTAGCGCCCCCAGTTCCACGTGCCATAGCCGGTCTTGGGATCGGGCGTGCCGGTGATCGAGCGCAGCGCGACGTCGGCCGCGGCCGAGCCCCAACCCAGCATCTGGAACGAGAAATCGCCCTGGCGCGCGCGCGTGAAGTACGCCGCCACCGGCATGGTCTCCACCTTGGTCTGGATGCCGATGCGCGTCAGCATGCTGGCGGTAGCCTGCGCCACCTGCGCGTCGTTCAGGTAGCGGTTGTTGGTCGCATGCAGCGTCAGGCCGAAGCCGTCCGGGTAGCCCGCCTGCGCCAGCAGCTGCCTGGCGCGCTGCGGATCGTAGGCGTCGGGCTTGGTGCCCGGATGGCCGAAGATCTGCGGCGAGACGATCGACGAGGCGGGCACCGCCAGGCCCTCCATGATGCGCGAGACGATCGCGTCGCGGTTCAGCGCGTGGCTGATCGCGGCGCGCACGCGCGCGTCCTTGAACGGGTTCTTGCCGAGCGGCTTGCCGGCGCGGTCGGTCACATAAGGCGGGTTGTCGCGCGACTGGTCCATCTGCCAGAAGATCGTGCGCCACGAGACCTGCTGCTCGATGCGAAAGCGTGCGTCCTTCTTCAGCTTCGCCACGTCGGCCGACGGCACGCTCTCGATCACGTCGACATCGCCGGCCAGCAGCGCCGAGGTGCGCGCGCCGCTGTCGGTGATGATGCGGAACACCGCGCGGTCCCACTCGGGTTTCGGGCCCCAGTAATCCGGATTGCGCTCCATCACGATCTCGCTGCCGCGCGCGAAGCGGACGAACTTGAACGGCCCGGTGCCGATCATCGCCTTGCCGCTGTCGAAGTCCGTCTGGTTCAGCGTCGCCGCGATGCGCTTGGGCATGATCGGCACGCTGTTCAGGTCGTTGGCGAGGTTGGCGTAGTTGCGCACGTTCATCGTCAGCCGCACCGTCAGCGGGTCCGGCGTGTCGATTCGCGCGATCGGCTTGGTGTAGCTGGTGAACGAGCCCGGCGCGTTGGTCAGCTTCTCGGGGCGCTGCAGCGACGCCTTGACGTCCTCGCTGGTGAAGGGCGAGCCGTCGTGCCACTTGACGTTGGGACGCAGCTTGATTTCCCAAGTGGTCGCGTCGATCGGCTTCCACGACAGCGCGAGCCCCGGGATGTAGCGGGCGTTCTTGTCCATGAACACCAGCGATTCGAAGATATGCAGTGCGATCGCGTTGTTGGGCCCCGCGTTGTTCCAGTGCGGGTCCATCGACGTGACGTCGGCCGCCAGGCCGATGCGCAGGTCCTCGGCCTGCGCGGCGCCGGCGGGCAGCAGCGTGAAGGCCGCGCTGGCACCGAGCGTGGCCAGCAGCGCGGCGCTGGCCTGCAGCCAGCCGCGGCGCGATGGCAGGGCAGGGGTGGTCTGGCGAAACGGGTGAAGGGGGCGTTGGCGGTGCGGCATCGTTGCTTGGCTCCTGGTACGGGCCTGCGCGGTGGCTGCTGGTGTGCTGTTGCTGCTGCTGCGGCCGAGGCGGGCAGGCGGGTTCGCGGATGGCTTTGATGCGCATTGTGCCGATAAATGGCGGGCCGCGTGCGATGCGTGCGTCATATGCTTATGGCGAGCGCGGGCGCCAATGGGGCTCGGCGAATCGCGCCGGGCGGAATCGCCCCCGGTAGAATCGCGCCCATGTTCGCCAACTCCCGCCCGATCGCATCGGCCCAGACTGATGCCCACCAGCAGCTCGCCACCCGTGTCGCCCGCCATCTCGCCGAGCCGTTCCGCAAGCCGATCGGCGAGGTCAGCCGGCGCGCGCTCGATGCGGCGCTGGCCAGCTGGCAGGCCGCCGGCGGGGCGCCGCTGATTCTCGATGCCGGCTGCGGCGTCGGCGAAAGCACGCTGCGGCTGGCACAGGCGCATCCCGACCACTTCGTCATCGGCGTGGACCAGTCGGAGAAGCGGCTGACGGCCGGCAAGGACTGGTGGCAGGGCGCGCTGCCGGACAACTTCGTCTGGGCCCGCGCCGATCTGGTCGACGTCTGGCGCCTGCTGCAGCGCCACCGCATCGCGGTGGCGCGCCACTACGTGCTGTATCCGAATCCGTGGCCGAAGATCGGTCACCTGGGGCGGCGCTGGCATGGCCATGCGGTGTTCCCGGCGCTGGCCGCTTGCGGCGACTATCTGGAGTGCCGCAGCAACTGGCCCGTCTATATCGACGAATTCGCGCAGGCGCTCGCGCTGGTGGGCCGGCCCGCGCGTACCGAGCCGTTGCATCCCGAGCCACCGATGACGCCGTTCGAACGCAAGTACCAGGCCTCGGGCCATCCGCTGTGGCGCTGCGTCAGCGAGGGACCGGCGCCCCAATGAAAACGGCCCGCATCGCTGCGGGCCGTGGACCTGTCTGTCGTCCTCGCGAAAGCGGGGATCCAGTGACTGCAGTGGTTCGCAAGACGCTGGGTCCCCGGCTGCGCGGGGACGACGGGGATGCGAAACCTCAGTGGAACAGCGGCTGCTGCGTCGGCGCGTCCTCGGGCAGTTCGGCGTGCACGATCTCGCCGGAACGGTCGGCGTACAGCGGCGTGCCGCAGTCCTCGCAGTATTCGGGATCGAACAGCGAGGCGTGGCGAAAGATATCGTCGACGCCGGCGTTGCGCAGTTCCTCGCAGATCTGTTCGAGCGGATTGCCTTGCCCGCTGTCGTCGATCTCGCCCGACTCGCGGCCGTAGACCGGCCAGACGATGCCGTAGATCACGTCCTTCTCGCCGCGCATCGTGAACGCGACGCGGTATTCCTCGACCTCGTCCTCGCCGAATGCCGCGGTCACCGCCGCCAGCTGGCCCGCGGTGATATCGAGCGTGCCGCACAGATAGTTGACCGCGGCCCGCACCGTCAGCGGACGGATGCTCTTGTCCGACTCGCGGCACGACAGGAAGAAGGCGTCGGGCAGCAGCAGCTCGAATTCGCAGCCGGGCAGCAGCAGCGCCAGCGAGGGCTGGACCTGCGTGCGCCATTGCTCGAGGCAGACCGAGCGCTCGGCGTGGTGTTCTTTCGACTCTTCTTGCCAGCGGAACAGCGGCTGCTCGTGCTCGGCGACGACCACCGCCAGCAGATAGCGCGGGTCGGCCAGGATGGGCGCCGTCTCCGGCAGGTCGCGCAGGTCGACCTTGGGCGCGACGCCGGCCAGCGCGGCCGAGATCAGCTTGTGGGTCAGCGCGAAGGTGTCGCTATGGGTGCGCGGCAGCTGGTCGATGCTGTACAGATAGGGCGACAGCGCCATGCGGGCGTTGGAGGCCACCACATGCGCCTGCAGGTGCACGGCCAGCGTCTGCGCCTGCTCGGGCTTGAGCGCGCCGGACGGAATCGCGTAGCGGGTGTGGGCCAGGATCGGCGCCGCGATCAGCAGCGCGTCGTAACGCACGCCGTCGATCTCGACCGTGGCGGATTCGGCCAGCGTCTCGGCCTGCTCGGCGAGCACGTCGGAGGCGTCGACGTTGTGCTTGAACAGATGCTCGAGCGCGGCGTCCAGCGCGGACTGGCTGCCGTTTTTCAGCAGCCGGCCCAGGCGTTGCGATAGGCGCCGTTCCCAATACGCGTCCTCCATGCGGCTACCGGACGCGTCGAGCGCGAGCGCGTCGGCGACCAGACGCTCGGCGTCCGGCGACAGTCGTTGAGAGGCCTTGGGGCGAAAACCTGCCATATGCTGAGTTCATCCGTTTTTCGGTAAAACGGTATTCTACTCGTTGCGTTGACACGGCCCAGCGAACGCATGGGCAAACCCTGATGGATCGGCCATGTGCCGCTGGGGCGGCGTGTCGGCGTCCGGCGCCTGTCCGGCACAAGTGTGACGCCTCGGAACGGTGTCCGCCTGGGATTCGGGCCCGTCAGGGCCGCCGGGTCACTTCTGGGTCGCGGTCTCGCCCGAGGCCGGTGCGTGGGTTTCGGCGCCGTGCTGCTCGCCGCCCATCGAGACGTCGCCGCCTCCCTGCATCAGCAGCATCAGGGCGGCGCCGGCGATGACGATAAAGGCGATCAGGATCTTGGCCATGCTTGTCTCCTAAGTCTCGATGGCGGCCCCTGGAGCGGGGCCGCGCTGTTCTACGAATGAGACCGAGTGTGGCAGCGCAGCCTTGCGTGGAACTTACATACGTGCGCGCTGGAGCCATGACAGATTCATGACACGGCCATGGCGCCCGGTCGCACCGGACCCGGGGCCATGGCGCGGCGCCTGAGCAGCGACTAAGCCACCAGCAGCTGCCGCAGCACGAACGGCAGGATGCCGCCGTGGTTGAAGTAGTCGACCTCGATCGGCGTGTCGATGCGCAGCAGCAGCGGCACGCGCTGGGTCTGGCCGCCGTCGCGGTGGATCACCAGCGTGACGTCCTGCTGCGGGCGCAGTTCGCCCTCGATGCCTTCGATGTCGAAGGTCTCGGTGCCGGTCAGGCCCAGCGACTGCGCGCTGTCCTCGCCCTTGAACTGCAGCGGCAGCACGCCCATGCCGACCAGGTTCGAGCGGTGGATCCGCTCGAAGCTGCGCGCGATCACGGCCTTGACGCCCAGCAGCTGCGTGCCCTTTGCCGCCCAGTCGCGCGACGAGCCGGTGCCGTATTCCTCGCCGCCGAACACCACGGTCGGCGTGCCTTCGGCGATGTACTGCATCGCCGCGTCGTAGATCGACAGCTGTTCGCCAGACGGCTGGAACAGCGTGTAGCCGCCCTCGACGCGGGTGCCGTCTTCCCGCGGCGGGATCATCAGGTTCTTGATGCGGACATTGGCGAACGTGCCGCGCATCATCACCTCATGGTTGCCGCGGCGCGAGCCGTAGCTGTTGAAGTCGGCTTTCAGCACGCCGTTCTCGAGCAGGTACTTGCCGGCCGGCGAGGTGTCCTTGATCGAGCCCGCGGGCGAGATATGGTCGGTGGTCACCGAGTCGCCAAAGATGCCGAGCGCGCGGGCGCCGCGGATGCTGCGCGCGCCGCTGTCCGGCTCCATCGTGAAGTTCTCGAAGAACGGCGGCTGCGCGATATAGGTCGACTTCGGCCAGTCGTAGACCTGGCCCGAGGTGCCCTTGATCTTGCCCCACAGCGTGCTCGGCTTCTTGACCTTCTCGTAGTTGTCCTTGAAGGTCTCCTCGTCCATTGCGAAGCGCATCAGCGCGTTGACCTCGTCCGAGGTCGGCCAGATGTCGCCGATATAGATGTCGCGCCCGTTCTTGCCCTTGCCCAGCGGCTCGGTCATCAGGTCGCACAGGATATTGCCCGCGATCGCATAGGCCACGACCAGCGGCGGCGAGGCGAGGAAGTTGGCGCGGATGTTCGGATGGATGCGCGCCTCGAAGTTGCGGTTGCCGGACAGCACCGCGGCGGCCACCAGGTCGTTCTGCACGATGGCCTCGTTCAGCGACGGGGTCAGGTCGCCGGCATTGCCGATGCAGGTGGTGCAGCCGTAGGCGGTGACGCCGAAGCCCAGCTTCTCCAGGTACGGCAGCAGGCCGGCGGCCTTCAGGTATTCGGTGACCACGCGGCTGCCGGGGGCGAGCGACGTCTTGATGTGCGGCGCGACGTGCAGGCCCGCCTGCACCGCCTTCTTGGCCAGCAGCCCGGCGGCCAGCATCACGCTGGGGTTCGACGTGTTGGTGCACGAGGTGATCGCCGCGATCAGCACGTCGCCGTTGCGCACCGAAATGCCGTCCGAGGTCTTGTAGACGCGCTCCAGGTCGGCCGGGTCCTTGCTGAAGCCGTTCTCGGCGACCGGCTTGCTGAACAGGTCGGCGAAGGTCTGCTTGACGTTGCCGATCTCGATCCGGTCCTGCGGACGCTTGGGGCCGGCCAGCGACGGCGCGACGGTCGACAGGTCCAGCGTCAGCACCTTGGTGTAGTCGATCTCGCCGGCGCGCGGCACGCCGAACAGTTGCTGGGCGCGGAAATAGGCCTCGAACGCGGCGATCTCCTCGGGCGTGCGGCCGGTACCGCGGAAATACTCGATGGTCTTCTCGTCGACCGGGAAGAAGCCCATGGTCGCGCCGTACTCCGGCGACATGTTGCCGATGGTGGCGCGGTCCGGCACCGACAGGCTGGCGGTGCCTTCGCCGAAGAACTCGACGAACTTGCCTACCACCTTCTCGCGGCGCAGCATCTCCGTGATCGTCAGCACCAGGTCGGTGGCGGTGACGCCTTCGCGCAGCCGGCCCTGCAGTTCGACGCCGACCACGTCCGGCGTCAGGAAGTAGACCGGCTGGCCCAGCATGCCTGCCTCGGCCTCGATGCCGCCGACGCCCCAGCCGACCACGCCGATGCCGTTGATCATCGTCGTGTGCGAATCGGTGCCGACCAGCGTGTCCGGGTAGTAGACGCCTTCCTTCTGGTGGACACCGCGCGCCAGGTATTCGAGATTGACCTGGTGCACGATGCCGAAGCCGGGCTGCACCACGCCGAAGGTGTCGAACGCCTGCATGCCCCACTTCATGAACTGGTAGCGCTCGTTGTTGCGCTGGAATTCGAGCTGCATGTTCAGGTCCAGCGCCTTCTTCTCGCGGAAGTGGTCGACCTGCACCGAGTGGTCGACCACCAGGTCGACCGGCACCAGGGGCTCGATCTTCTTCGGGTTCTGGCCCATCTTCTCGGCCACGTTGCGCATCGCGGCCAGGTCGGCCAGCAGCGGCACGCCGGTGAAGTCCTGCAGCACCACGCGGGCGACCACGAACGGGATCTCGTCGACGCGCGCGCCGTTCGGGTCCCAGTTGGCCAGCTGGCGCACGTGTTCCTCGGTCACCTTCTTGCCGTCGCAGTTGCGCAGCACCGATTCGAGCACCAGGCGGATCGACACCGGCAGGCGCTCGACGGCGACGCCCAGGGCCTTGCCCAGCTGCGGCAGCGAGTAGAACTGTCCCTTGGTGGAAGGGCCGATCTGGAATTCTTTGAGCGTGTCGTTCAAGTTGTGGGGCATTGCCTGACTCCAATCGAAGAGGTGCTGTTTGCGGGACTTCGTGCGGACTTCGTACGGGACGTTGTGTGAGCTTCGCTGCGCGTCGGCATCACGTGGCGGATGGCCATGGCGGAGAACGCGGTGCTGGGTGACGGCATCAGCATTACTTTATGCGTCACCTCCGGCACGGGCAACCCGCACGCCACTTGGGGCTTTGCGCATGCTATACCAGTAAAAGAGCGGAACAAATCACATCTTGGGATGGTTACCCGAGACGCCCGATCGGTAACCGAAGGGCAACCCAAGGATGCCGCGCCGGGGCCGATACGACTTTTCACGGCGCTAGATGACATACAGATCGACGTACTCGTGCACCGGCATGGCCTCCAGCGCCGCCTGGTCCAGCGACACGTCGAGGATCGCCTGCTGCTGTTTCGGCGGGAAGCGGCGTGCCAGGTTCGTCCTGAACTTCTCGACCAGCAGCGGGATGCCGTCCGCGCGGCGGCGCCGGTGCCCGATCGGGTATTCGACCGCCACCTCGGGCAGCACCGTGCCGTCGGCCAGCTCCACCGTCAGCGCATTGGCGATCGAGCGCTTGTCCGGATCGTGATAGTCGGCGGTAAAGCCGGCATCCTCGACGCAGACGATCTTTTCGCGCAGCGCGTCGATGCGCGGATCGGCGGCGACACTGTCCTCGTAATCCTCGGCGGTCAGCCGGCCGAACAGCAGCGGCACCGCCACCATGTACTGGATGCAGTGGTCGCGGTCGGCCGGATTGGCCAGCGGCCCCTGCTTGTCGATGATCCGCAGGCATGCCTCGTGGGTGCGGATGGTCACGCGCCGGATCTCGGCCGCGCCCCGGCCCATGCCGTTCAGCAGCCCGTGCAGCGTCATCGCGGCTTCGACCGCGGTCTGGGCGTGGAATTCGGCCGGGAACGAGATCTTGAACAGCACGTTTTCCATCACGTAGGAGCTGTACGGGCGCTGGAAGCGGAACGGCTTGCCGCCGAACAGCACGTCGTAGAAGCCCCAGGTCTTTGCCGTCAGCACCGAGGGATACCCCATCTCGCCGGTCCTGGCGATCAGCGCCAGCCGCACCGCGCGGCTGGTGGCGTCGCCGGCCGCCCAGCTCTTGCGGCTGCCGGTGTTCGGCGCATGCCGGTAGGTGCGCAGGCTCTGGCCGTCGACCCAGGCCAGCGACAGCGCATTGACGATCTCGTCGCGCGACAGGCCCAGCATCTGCGCGACCACCGCGGTCGAGGCGACCTTGACCAGCACCACATGGTCCAGCCCGACCTTGTTGAACGCGTTCTCCAGCGCGATGCAGCCCTGGATCTCGTGGGCCTTGATCATCGCGGTCAGCACGTCCTTCATCGTCAGCGGCTTTCTGCCGGCCGCGACGCGCTGGCGCGACAGCCAGTCGGCGGTGGCCAGGATGCCGCCGAGGTTGTCGGACGGATGGCCCCATTCGGCCGCCAGCCAGGTGTCGTTGAAGTCCAGCCAGCGGATCATCGTGCCGATGTTGAAGGCGGCCTGTACCGGGTCCAGCTGGAACTGGGTGCCGGGGACCCGGGCGCCGTGCGGCACCACGGTACCCGGCACGAGCGGGCCGAGCAGCTTGGTGCAGGCAGGGTAGGACAGCGCCTCGAGGCCGCAGCCCAGCGTATCGATCAGGCAGTTGCGGGCAGTGTCGTAGGCGAGGGCGCTCTTGACCTGGTACCGGGTCACATAGTCGGCAATGTCGACCAGTACCTGGTCCGGCTCGGGACGGGCGTCCGGACGGAGGTCCGGACGCAGATTCGGATGGAGATGCGGATTGGCTGCCGACACGACACTTCCCCTCGGTGTGGTGCTGCGTGGCCCCGCGGGCAGGCACCCGCGGGGCCGGGTGCCGCGTCTTACTGGCGCGGCGCCGCTTGCTGCTCGGTGGCGCCGGCAGCCGGAGCCGCGGCGGCCGGAGCGGCCGGAGTGGCCGCGGCAGGCTCGGTACCCTGGGCCGGCGTCGACGGCGCGACCAGCAGCGGCCGGGTCACCGGGGCGCGCAGCGCGCCGGACTGGGTCGGCGCGGCGGCGCCGGCCAGCATCGCGGAGGTCTGGCACTCGTCCGCCAGGCGCTGGCCGTGGTTGCGGTCGAACAGCATGGCCTTGCTCGGGATCACCACCAGGTCCAGGCCCGATTGCGGGTCGAAATAGCGGTCGGCGCCGGTCACCGTGGCCTGGCGCGGCAGGCGGTGGTTGCGGCCGTCCCAGTGCACGGTGATCACTTCGTCGCGCAGCATGTTGCCGGCGACGTACAGCGACTTGCCCAGTTCGCACTGCCACTTCTCGCCTTCCGGTACCACCGGGGCCGCGGCGGCCGCGGCCTTGGTCGTGCGTTTCTTGCTGCTGGCCTTGGCCTTCGGTTTGGCGGCGCTCTTCTTGGCCGTGCTGGCCTTCTTGGCGGTTTCCTGGGCGATGGCGGCGCTGCCGGCCGACAGCGTGAAGACGCCGAGGCAGGCGGCGAGCAGGAGGTGTTTCATCGGATACTTCCTCGAGATGATGGGTGGATGCGGAAATTGCAGGTTTGATTCTGCGGATTCTGCGCTGTCGCGCTTGTTGTTGTTGGCCTTGCGGGCATGCCGGTCCGGGTTCGGCCCGGACGCGGCGCCGCTATTCTCTCCGATTTGCCGGACCGCCGGCGCACCGTCTTTCGCGATGGCTGCGATGGCTCCGGTCGTGGGCCCGGCAGCCGGCTCAGCCGAAAAACAGTTCCGTCACATTGGCCGGCAGCGTGGCGCCGGTCGCATGGGCACGCTGCAGCAGCGCCCAGTAGTAGCGGTAGCTGGCGCGGTCGTGCAGTTCGCCCTGGTGCCGGATCGGCGCCCAGTTGTTCTCGTGCGCGGCCAGCAGGATCGCGCTGGCCAGGCCGATTTCCTCGTGGCCCGGCTGGAAGGCCCGCACGATCGGGCCGATCTGCGCCGGATGGATGCTCCATTTGCGCAGGAAGCCCAGTTCGGCGCGGGCGCGGCGGGCGTCCTCGCCGGCGCGCTCGGGGTTCTGGATATCGGTGCTGACGTTGTGCGACGGCACCTTGCCGTGGCGATGGCAGGCCGCCGCGATCTCCAGCATGGCGCGGCGCACCAGCGGATGCTCGAACTGCTGCGGCGAGCGCATCGCCTCGCCGGGAATCGCGCCGTGATGCGCCGAGACGAAATCCATCAGGCCGAAGCTCAGGCATTCGACCTGCACCAGCGAGGCGATGCGGAACACCTGCTCGAGCGCCGCGTGGGTTTCGATCAGCACATGGATCGGGATATGGCGCGCGATGCCGGCCGCGCGCGCGGCCTGGTTGACGCGGTCGGTCACGCGGGCGACCTCGACCACGTCGGTGACCTTGGGCACCGTCACATAGGCTAGCCGGGCGCCTGCGCCGGCAACCAGGATATCGACGTCGTCGCCCCAGCTCGGGTGCGCCGGGTCGTGGATGCGCACGCCGACGCGGTTGAACAGGTTCAGCGGGCCGTTGATCAGCTGCGCGCACAGCTGCGCGTGTTCGCGCTCGCTGCCGACCGCGGCGCCGTCCTCGCAATCGAGGGTCAGGTCGAACACCGGGCCGAGCTCCTGCTGCAGCGCCAGCGATTTGCGCATCAGCTTCTCGCTGCCGGCATAGTGGTCGCAGACCGGCAGCTGGACCGGTACGGCTTCGCCCTGGAACAAGACTTCGGATGGATGCACGTCGTCTTCGTCTTTAACGGTGTCAAAGGGAATCGGGAAAATGCGGAAAGCGGGTTGGTCCGCCGTGCCGCCTTGCGACAGGCAAGACAACGACGGCAAACGCCGGAACCACCCGTTTACAGCGAAGGCGGCGCGGCCGGTATCGGACGTACGCCTACGCGGGGACCAACAAAAAACCGGGGCCCGCTTCGATGGTTCGATGCGGTGCCCCGGTTTCGCATGCGGCGAAGGGAAGGGTATCAGCCCAGCAGGTGCTGCACGCCGGCGCGTTCCTCTTCCAGTTCCTTCAGCGTGATGTTGATCTTTTCCTGGCTGTAGGCGTCGATCTCGAGGCCCTTGACCAGTTCGTACTTGCCGTTGGCCGTGGTGACCGGGAAGCCGAACATCACGTCCTGCGGAATGCCGTACGAGCCGTCCGACGGGATGCCCATCGTGACCCACTTGCCGTTCGAGCCGAGCACCCAGTCACGCACGTGGTCGATCGCCGCATTGGCGGCCGAGGCAGCCGACGACAGGCCGCGCGCCTCGATGATGGCGGCGCCGCGCTTGCCGACGGTCGGCAGGAACACGTCGTTGTTCCAGGCGTGGTCGTTGATCAGGTCCTTGACGCTCTGGCCGTCGACGGTCGCGTAGCGGTAGTCGGCGTACATGGTCGGGCTGTGGTTGCCCCAGACGAACAGCTTCTCGATCGACGACACCGGCTTGCCGGTCTTGGTGGCGATCTGCGACAGCGCGCGGTTGTGGTCCAGGCGCAGCATCGCGGTGAAGTTTTCCTTCGGCAGGTTCGGTGCCGACTTCATCGCGATGTAGGCGTTGGTGTTGGCCGGGTTGCCGACCACCAGCACCTTGACGTTGCGGCTGGCGACTTCGTCCAGCGCCTTGCCCTGCACCGTGAAGATCTGCGCGTTCGCTTCGAGCAGGTCCTTGCGCTCCATGCCCTTGCTGCGCGGACGGGCGCCGACCAGCAGCGCGACGTCGGCATCCTTGAACGCGACCTTGGGATCGTCGGTGATCACCACGCCGGCCAGCAGCGGGAACGCGCAGTCTTCCAGCTCCATCACGACGCCCTTGACGGCGTTCTGGGCCTGCGGCAGGTCCAGCAGCTGCAGGATGACCGGCTGGTCTTTGCCGAGCATGTCGCCGTTGGCGATGCGGAACAGCAGGGAGTAGCCGATCTGGCCAGCGGCGCCGGTCACTGCGACGCGCATGGGGGCTTTAGCCATCTGTAAGTCTCCAAACGAAGAAAGGGAAACCGGCCGGTGCGGCACGAGGCGCGGCGCGCGATCTGTCGCGCGATCGCGCCGGGGCACACCGGGAGGGAGGTTGTCGCCACGGGCGGCGGCGCACCGTCCGGCGCCGGGCTCGGCAGGGCGGGCGGGGGTGCGGCGGCTGCGGAAGACCGCGGATGACGACAAGGCGTAAGTCTACTGCGAAGCCGCGGACCGCATCCAGCCGTATTCCGGCGGAGGCGGACGCGACAGCACCACAGCGCACCCGCAGCGCGCACCGGGGGCGCACGAGACGGCGCGAGTGTAGGCGCCGTGGCATGCGCTGTCAATTCATATGTCTTATATAAGACATAAGACATTTGATGCAGCGCTGGACGCGCTTTGCCGATCTGTGGTGAAATCCGCCTATGTCCACGTTGCCCACGTCCCTCGCCGCCGCCGTACCGGCCGCGCAAGACGGCGCCGCCACGCCCGGCGCCGGGACGTCGGCGTCCGCGCCCGCCAGTGTGCCGCCGGCTTCGGCCGCCTCCAGCGCCGCCGCCGGCGGCGTCTCCCCGACCTTCAGCCCGCTGTACCAGCAGATCAAGTCGCTGATCCTGCAGAGCCTGCAGTCCGGCGAATGGAAGCCGGGCGAGATGATTCCGAGCGAAATGGAGCTGGCGGCCCGCTATAAGGTCAGCCAGGGCACGGTGCGCAAGGCCATCGACGAGCTCGCCGCCGAGAACCTGGTGGCGCGCCGGCAGGGCAAGGGTACCTTCGTGACGACCCATCACGAGGACGTGGTGAAGTTCCGATTCCTGCGGCTGGTCCCGGACGAGGGCGAGCCGCACTACGGCGCCAGCCGGGTGCTCGAATGCAAGCGCCTGCGGGCGCCCGCCGAGATCGCGCGGCTGCTCGATATCCGCACCGGCGACAGCGTCGTGCAGATCCGCCGCGTGCTGTTCTTCTCCGGCGAAGCCACCGTGCTCGACGACATCTGGCTGCTGGGCGCCAACTTCAAGGGTCTGACGGCGGAAAAGCTGACCGAGTGGAAAGGGCCGATGTACGCGCTGTTCGAGGCCGAGTTCGGTACGCGCATGGTGCGCGCCACCGAGAAGATCCGCGCGGTCAGCGCCGACGAGACCGCCGCCGCGCTGCTGTCGGTCGAACCCGGCTCGCCGCTGCTGTCGGTCGAGCGGGTCTCGTTCACCTACGGCGACCGTCCCGTCGAAGTACGGCGCGGGCTGTATGTGACCACGCGGCACTATTACCAGAACGATCTGAGCTGACCGGCGCCGCGCGCTCAGGCGCGAACTGGGCGAAGACGCGGGCGATTGTCGGGGCGATTGTCGGAGCGATTTTCTGGGCGATTGTTGCGCGCCTTGCCGCCAACCGCGGCCGGCATTGCGCAGGGCGATCGGAATGCGCGGCAAAGGGTGGAAATCCGGTTCGCGCGGCCGTCGCGCGATCGTCGCAAAGCGGCGTTGCACGCGATTGTCGCGGCCGCCATGTTGGTGTGCGATAGTCGAAAATTATTGGTGCGCCGCGCAACAAAGGCGCTAAAATCACGTGGATTTGCACATTGTGCATTCGGCTCTTTCGTTTTTTTATCGCTAATGGGGTCTCGCATGGCTGAAGCCGTCAAACAAGCCAGGCCGGAGTTCCGGAATATCGGTATCGGGCAACTCGCACGCTACCGGTTGCCCTGGGCCGGCAAGGTGTCCATCCTGCATCGCGTCAGCGGTGCGCTGCTGTTCCTCCTCCTTCCTTTCATCCTCTACCTCTTCGAGCAGAGCGTCACTTCCGAACTGAGCTTCGCAAAGTTCTCGGCCCTTCTGTCCGGTGGCTTCGTCAAGCTGGTTCTGCTGGTTCTGATCTGGGGCTATCTGCATCATTTCTGCGCCGGTATCCGCTTCCTTCTGCTGGACATGCACGTCGGCGTCGACAAGCCGTCGTCGGCCAAGTCGGCCATCGCCGTGCTGATCGTCAGCCTGCTGCTGACCGCGGTGTTCGGCCTGAAGCTGTTCGGCGTGTTTTGAGGAGCATGCAAGGTGGCAAATAACAATATCGGTCCCAAGCGTCTGGTCGTCGGTGCCCACTACGGCATGAAGGAATGGCTGGTCCAACGCGTGACCGCCGTGGTGATGGTGATCTACACCGTCGTGCTGGCGGTGGCGTTCCTGTTGTCGAACGGTGCCTCGTATGAGGGCTGGGCAGGCCTGTTCGCCAATCAATGGATGAAGATCCTGACGTTCGTCACGATCCTGTCGCTGCTCTATCACGCCTGGATCGGCGTGCGCGACATCTGGATGGACTATGTGAAGCCGATGGCGGTTCGCCTCGTGCTGCAAGTTCTTACGATTCTGTGGCTCGTCGGATGCGCGGGCTACGCTGCTCAGATTCTCTGGAGGGTGTAATTCATGGTCGCAGTCAAGACTGGATTGCCGCGTCGGCGCTTTGACGTGGTCATCGTCGGGGCGGGCGGCGCCGGGATGCGCGCATCCCTCCAGCTCGCGGAAGCCGGCCTGAACGTCGCCGTGCTCTCCAAGGTGTTCCCCACGCGCTCGCACACGGTGGCGGCGCAGGGCGGCATCGGTGCCTCGCTCGGCAACATGAGCGAGGACAACTGGCACTATCACTTCTACGACACGGTCAAGGGCTCGGACTGGCTGGGCGACCAGGACGCCATCGAGTTCATGTGCCGTGAAGCGCCGAAGGTGGTCTACGAGCTCGAGCACTTCGGCATGCCGTTCGACCGCAACCCCGACGGCACGATCTATCAGCGCCCGTTCGGCGGCCACACCGCCAACTACGGCGAGAAGCCGGTGCAGCGTGCCTGCGCCGCGGCCGACCGTACCGGCCACGCGCTGCTGCACACCCTGTACCAGCGCAACGTCCGCGCCAAGACCCACTTCTTCGTCGAGTGGATGGCGCTGGACCTGATCCGCGACCAGGACGGCGACGTGCTGGGCGTGACCGCGCTGGAAATGGAAACCGGCGAGGTCTACATCCTCGAGGCCAAGACCACGCTGTTCGCCACCGGCGGCGCCGGCCGCATCTACGCCGCGTCGACCAACGCCTTCATCAACACCGGTGACGGCCTGGGCATGGCGGCGCGCGCTGGCGTGCCGCTGGAAGACATGGAGTTCTGGCAGTTCCACCCGACCGGCGTGGCCGGCGCGGGCGTGCTGATCACCGAAGGCGTGCGCGGCGAAGGCGGCATCCTGCGCAACAAGGATGGCGAACGCTTCATGGAGCGCTACGCGCCGACGCTGAAGGACCTGGCGCCGCGCGACTTCGTCTCGCGCTCGATGGACCAGGAAATCAAGGAAGGCCGCGGCTGCGGTCCGAACGGCGACTACGTGCTGCTCGACCTGACCCACGTCGGCGCCGAGAAGATCATGAAGCGCCTGCCGTCGATCCGCGAGATCGGCCTGAAGTTCGCCAACGTCGACGCGATCAAGGAACCGATCCCGGTCGTGCCGACCATCCACTACCAGATGGGCGGCATTCCGACCAACTACTACGGCCAGGTCGTGGTGCCGAAGAACGGCAATCCGAACGAGGTCGTCAACGGCTTCTACGCGATCGGCGAATGCTCGTGCGTGTCGGTGCACGGCGCCAACCGCCTGGGCACCAATTCGCTGCTGGACCTGGTGGTGTTCGGCCGCGCCGCCGGCAACCACATCATCTCGACCGCGCTCAAGCAGAAGGAACACAAGCCGCTGCCGGCCGACGCCGCCGACCTCGCGCTGTCGCGCCTCGCGAAGCTGCAGTCGTCCTCGTCGGGGGAGTATGCGCAGGACGTCGCCAACGACATCCGCCGCAACATGCAGTCGCACGCCGGCGTGTTCCGCACGCAGAAGCTGATGGACGAAGGCGTGCAGCGCATCCTGGAAGTGGCCGAGCGCGCCGACAGCATCCACCTGAAGGACAAGTCGAAGGTGTTCAACACCGCGCTGGTCGAGGCGCTGGAAGTGGCCAACCTGGTCGAAGTGGCCAAGGCCACGATGATCTCGGCGGCGGCCCGCAAGGAATCGCGCGGCGCCCACGCCCACAGCGACTTCCCGACCCGCGACGACGAGAACTGGCTCAAGCACTCGCTGTTCTACAGCGAAGGGAACCGTCTCGACTACAAGCCGGTCAAGATGCAGCCGCTGACGGTGGAAAGCGTTCCGCCCAAGGCCCGCACCTTCTAAGCACCGCGTAGGCGACTACAGACGACTACAGGACCCACAGAAATGAAGCGTATTTTCGAAGTCTACCGCTACGATCCGGACAAGGACGCGGCGCCCCGCATGCAGACCTACGAGGTCGAGCTCGACGGTCACGAACGCATGCTGCTCGATGCCCTGGTCAAGCTCAAGAAGCTCGACGAGAGCATCTCGTTCCGCCGCTCCTGCCGCGAAGGCGTGTGCGGTTCGGACGCGATGAACATCAACGGCAAGAACGGCCTGGCGTGCCTGACCAACATGCGCGAGCTGCCGGACCGCATCGTGCTGCGTCCGCTGCCGGGCCTGCCCGTCGTGCGCGACCTGATCGTCGACATGACGCAGTTCTTCAAGCAGTACCACTCGATCAAGCCGTTCCTGATCAACGACGAGCCGCCCCCCGAGAAGGAGCGCCTGCAGACGCCGGAAGAGCGCGACGAGCTCGACGGCCTGTACGAGTGTATTCTGTGCGCGAGCTGCTCGACCTCGTGCCCGTCGTTCTGGTGGAACCCGGACAAGTTCGTCGGCCCGGCCGGCCTGCTGCAGGCCTACCGCTTCATCGCCGACAGCCGCGACCAGGCCACCGGCCAGCGTCTGGACGACCTGAACGACCCGTATCGCCTGTTCCGCTGCCACACCATCATGAACTGCGTGGATGTGTGCCCGAAGGGACTGAATCCGACCAAGGCGATCGGCAAGATTCGGGAATTGATGGTTCGCCGCGCGGTCTGAACCTGCTGGACCGGACGACGCCGCGCGGCGTCGTCCGTGAAGGCCAAGCCATATGACGGATCACCCCACCACTTTCTCCCATCAGGCCGACCCGCACAAGCGGGCGCGACTGCGCTGGCGCGCGCGCCGCGGCCTGCTGGAGAACGACATCATCGTCGAACGTTTTTTCAACCGTTACGAGGAGAGCCTGTCCGACGAGGACGTGGCATCGCTGAGCGAGCTGCTCGAGCTCAGCGACAACGAGTTGATGGACCTGCTGCTTGCCCGCAAGGAGCTGGACGGTGAGCTCGACACGCCGCCGATGCGCAAGCTGCTTGGCCTGCTGCGCTCGGTGTGAGTTTGGTCAACACTATTATTCTTAGCATTTGAAGGAACCGACATGACGCCGTCCGATGTGAAAGCCACGCTATCGTTCTCCGATGGGTCCCCCAGCGTCGAGCTGCCGATCTACAAGGGTACCGTCGGCCCGGACGTGATCGACATCCGCAAGCTGTACGGCCAGACCGGCAAGTTCACCTACGACCCGGGATTCATGTCGACGGCCTCCTGCAATTCCCGCATCACCTACATCGACGGTGACAAGGGCGAACTGCTGTACCGCGGCTATCCGATCGAGCAACTGGCCGAGAAGTGCGACTTCCTCGAAGTCTGCTACCTGCTGCTCAAGGGCGAGCTGCCCAACGCCAAGCAGAAGGAAGAATTCGTCGGCCGCGTGATGAACCACACGATGGTTCACGAGCAGATGCAGTTCTTCATGCGGGGCTTCCGCCGCGATGCGCACCCGATGGCCGTGCTGACCGGCCTGGTGGGCGGCATGTCCGCGTTCTATCACGACGCGATGGACATCAACGATCCGCACCAGCGCGAAATCTCGGCGATCCGCCTGATCGCGAAGATGCCGACCCTGGTCGCGATGTCCTACAAGTACAACATCGGCCAGCCGTACATCTACCCGCAGAACGACCTGTCGTACACCGGCAACTTCATGCGCATGATGTTCGCCACGCCGTGCGCGCCGTTCCAGGTCAACCCGGTGCTCGAGCGCGCGCTGGACCGCATCTTCATCCTGCACGCCGACCACGAGCAGAACGCGTCGACCTCGACCGTGCGCCTGGCCGGTTCGTCGGGCACCAACCCGTTCGCGGCGATCGCCTCGGGCGTGGCCTGCCTGTGGGGCCCGGCTCACGGCGGCGCCAACGAAGCGGCGCTGAACATGCTGGAAGAGATCGGCAGCGTCGACAACATCGGCGAGTTCATCAAGCAGGTCAAGGACAAGAACTCGGGCGTGCGCCTGATGGGCTTCGGCCACCGCGTCTACAAGAACTACGACCCGCGCGCCAAGCTGATGCGCGAGACCTGCCACGAGGTGCTGAACGAGCTGGGCCTGCACAACGACCCGCTGTTCAAGCTGGCGATGGAGCTGGAAAAGATCGCGCTGGAAGACGAGTACTTCGTCAGCCGCAAGCTGTACCCGAATGTCGATTTCTACTCGGGCATCGTGCAGCGCGCGCTGGGCATCCCGACCTCGATGTTCACCTGCATCTTCGCGCTGGCCCGCACCGTGGGCTGGATCTCGCAGTGGGAAGAGATGATCACCGATCCGGAGTACAAGATCGGCCGCCCGCGCCAGCTGTTCAACGGCGCCGCGACCCGCGACGTGCCGGAGATGGGCAAGCGCTGATCCGCGCTCGCGCCAACCGCGTCGAAGAACGCCCCGTGCCCCGGCACGGGGCGTTTTTTATTGGGGGCGGATTTCTGAACAGGGATTGTCCCTACTCAACCCTTTCGGCTGATGCGCCGTAAATCGATGCAGCAATCGTCTGCATCCCGCCCATCACAAGAGAAGGGGTAATCACATGTTCGGCTCGCTGCGCGCGCGCATCGTTGGATTCTCGGTGGCCATCGTCGTCGTCGCGCTGGTCTGCAACGCCGTGGTCAACCATCTGGTTGCCTCCCGCTACAACGACGAAGCCATCCGCAACAATCTGCGCGCGGTGCAGGCCGGCCATGTCGACGCGATCGCCGAATGGGTGTCCGCCCATACGGCCAGCATGGCCGCGCTGCACGAGGCGGCGCTGCAGGAGGACCCGGGTCCGGTGCTGAAGCTGATCGTCGAGGCCGGCGGCTTCCTGAACACCTTTGTCGGCTACCCCGACAAGCGCCACCATTTTTCCAATCCCGAGAGCGTCAAGCCTGGCTTCGACCCGACCTCGCGGCCGTGGTACAAGCTCGCGTCGGCCGCCGGCAAGCCGGTGGTCACGCCGCCTTACGTGTCGGCCAGTACCGGCAAGATGGTGGTGACGTTCGCGGTGCCGATCATCCGCGACGGCAGCCTGCGCGCGGTGGTTGGCGGCAATGTGCCAATGGACGGCGTCGTCGAGAACGTGCGTTCGATCCATCCGACCCCGAGCAGCTTCGGCATCCTGGTGGCGCGCAACGGCCAGATCGTCGCGTATGGCGACGACAAGCTGATGCTCAAGCCGATCGGCGAACTGATCCCCGGCCTGGACGGCGACAAGCTGGCCGCGCAGCTGGGCATCGACACGCCGATGGAGGTGATGGTCGGCGACGAGGCCAAGCTGCTGGGCGTGACGGCCGTGCCGGGCACCGACTGGATGGCGGTGATCGCGCTGGACAAGGCCGAGGCCACCGCCGGCATGCGCTCGGTGCTGGTCGCCTCGGTGATCTCGCTGGTGGTGGTGGCGCTGGCCGCCGCGCTGATCATGGCGGCCGTGACGGCGGTCTCGTTCCGCCGCCTGTCGTCGATTCGCGATGCGATGGCGGCCATCGGCAGTGGCGACGGGGACCTGACGCGCCGGCTGCCGGCGCAGGGCAAGGACGAGGTCGCGCAGATCGCCGGCGCCTTCAACGCCTTTGCCGACAAGCTGGTCGGCGTGATGCGGCAGATCCGCGATGCCAGCGAGGCCGTGCACGGGGCCGCCAACGAGATCGCCGCCGGCAATGCCGACCTGTCGCGCCGCACCGAATCGGCGGCCGCGAGCCTGCAGCAGACGGCGGCGTCGATGGAGCAGATCACCGCGACGGTGGGGCAGTCCGAGGCGTCGGCCCGCGCCGCCGAGCGCTCTTCGGTGCAGGCCAAGCAGGTCGCCGACGAGGGCGGCCACGCGATCCAGGCCGCGGTCCGGACCATGGGCGACGTGCAGCAGGCGGCGGTCAAGGTGTCGGACATCACCGGCGTGATCGACGGCATCGCGTTCCAGACCAATATCCTGGCGCTGAATGCGGCCGTGGAAGCGGCGCGCGCCGGCGAGCAGGGGCGGGGCTTCGCGGTGGTGGCGGGCGAGGTGCGCTCGCTGGCGCAGCGCAGCTCGCAGGCGGCCAGGGAGATCAAGACGCTGATCGAGTCGACGGTCAGCAGCGTCAACGCGGGCTCCGAGCAGGTCGAGCGCAGCGGCGGCACCATGCGCGAGATCGTCGGCAACGTGACCAGCGTGTCGCAGGTGATCTCCGAAATCCTGCATGCGGCGCAGGAGCAGACGCGCGGCATCCAGGAGGTCAACGCCGCCGTGGGGCAGCTGGACCAGATGGTCCAGCAGAACGCGGCGCTGGTCGAGCAGTCGACCGCGGCCGCGACGATGCTGCAGGACCAGGCGGGCCGGCTGGCCGGCGTGGTGCGGACCTTCCGGCTCGATTGAAGGGGTGCCGGGGCCGGCCTGCGCAGCCCCTTGCCGACGAAAACGCCGCGAAAAAACGGCGTTTTCGCCATCCGCGAAATCCCCCTTTCGCCAATCACATTACATCGCCGCCGGCGGCAAACCCTTGTTTCGCCGGGGTTTCCGGCATAATTCCCCCCGAAGTCAAGCAAACGCAGCCACGCAGCCCCGCGCTGCCTTCGACGCTGCGAAGACCTCCTCCCCGCAACTTCTATCAGCGGTGCCGGCCCGCCTCGGCGAGGCTGTCGCCGCCCCCCGCGACATGGCCAAGACGCTCTACGACAAACTCTGGGACGACCATACCGTGCACGTCGAGGAAGACGGCACCACGCTGCTCTATATCGACCGGCACCTGCTGCACGAGGTGACCAGCCCGCAGGCGTTCGAAGGGCTGAAGCTGGCCGAGCGGCCGGTGTGGCGCATCAGCGCGAACCTGGCGGTGTCGGACCACAATGTGCCGACCACCGACCGCAGCCACGGCATCGCCGACCCGATCTCGAAGCTGCAGGTCGACACGCTGGACGCCAACTGCGACGCCTACGGCATCACGCAGTTCAAGATGACCGACCACCGCCAGGGCATCGTGCACGTGATCGGACCGGAGCAGGGCGCGACGCTGCCCGGCATGACGGTGGTCTGCGGCGACTCGCACACGAGCACGCACGGCGCCTTCGGCGCGCTGGCGCACGGCATCGGCACTTCCGAGGTCGAGCACGTGCTGGCCACGCAGACGCTGCTGGGCAAGAAGGCGAAGAACATGCTGGTCAAGGTCGAGGGCAAGCTGCCGC
The DNA here is from genome assembly GCF_021213615.1 of Cupriavidus sp. UGS-1. Taxonomy (NCBI): domain Bacteria; kingdom Pseudomonadati; phylum Pseudomonadota; class Betaproteobacteria; order Burkholderiales; family Burkholderiaceae; genus Cupriavidus; species Cupriavidus sp. UGS-1. The sequence continues at coordinate 238,657 of NZ_JAJQJF010000006.1, forward strand.
GCGGCTGCACGGCCAAGGACATCGTGCTGGCCATCATCGGCAAGATCGGCACCGCGGGCGGCACCGGCTACACCATCGAGTTTGCCGGCTCGGCGATCCGCGACCTGACGATGGAAGGGCGCATGACCGTCTGCAACATGGCGATCGAAGCGGGCGCGCGCGCCGGCCTGATCGCCGTCGACGACGTCACGCTCGACTACGTCAAGGGCCGTCCTTATGCGCCGCAGGGCGCCGAGTGGGAGCAGGCGGTCGCCTACTGGCGCACGCTGCATTCGGACCCGGGCGCGCATTTCGACCGCGTGGTCGAGCTGCGGGCCGAGGAAGTGCGACCGCAGGTCACCTGGGGCACCTCGCCCGAGATGGTGATCAGCATCGAGGACCGCATCCCCGATCCGGACAAGGAAAAGGATCCGAACAAGCGCAACGCGATCGAGCGCGCGCTGCAGTACATGGGCCTGCAGCCGAACGTGCCGATCCAGGACGTGCGCATCGACAAGGTCTTCATCGGCTCGTGCACCAACAGCCGGATCGAGGACATGCGCGCCGCCGCCTGGGTGGTGCAGAAGCTGGGCCGCCGCATCGCCTCCAACGTCAAGCTGGCGATGGTGGTGCCGGGCTCGGGCCTGGTCAAGGAACAGGCCGAGCGCGAAGGGCTGGACAAGGTCTTCAAGGCCGCCGGCTTCGAATGGCGCGAGCCGGGCTGCTCGATGTGCCTGGCGATGAATGCCGACCGGCTCGATCCGGGCGAGCGCTGCGCCTCGACCTCGAACCGCAACTTCGAGGGCCGGCAGGGCGCCGGCGGCCGCACGCATCTGGTCAGCCCGGCGATGGCGGCGGCGGCCGCGATCGAAGGCCATTTTGTCGATATCCGCCAGCTCGGCTGACGCCTCGCCGACCCCGGAACCAAGGACGAGACCATGGAAAAGTTCACTGTACACAAGGGCCTGGTGGCGCCGCTCGATCGCGCCAACGTCGATACCGACGCGATCATTCCCAAGCAATTCCTCAAGTCGATCAAGCGCACCGGATTCGGTCCGAACCTGTTCGACGAATGGCGCTATCTCGATGTCGGCCAGCCGGGCCAGGACAACAGCAAGCGCCCGCTGAACCCGGACTTCGTGCTGAACCAGCCGCGCTACCAGGGCGCGTCGATCCTGCTGGCGCGCGACAACTTCGGCTGCGGCAGCTCGCGCGAACACGCGCCGTGGGCGCTGACCCAGTACGGCTTCCGCGCGGTCATCGCGCCCAGCTTCGCCGACATCTTCTTCAACAACTGCTACAAGAACGGCCTGCTGCCGGTGGTGCTGACCGAAGCCCAGGTCGACCAGCTGTTCAACGAGACCAATGCCTTCAACGGCTACCAGCTGACCATCGACCTGGAGCGCCAGGCCGTGATCACGCCGTCGGGCGCCGGCTTCGAGTTCGACATCGCGCCGTTCCGCAAGTACTGCATGCTGAACGGCTTCGACGATATCGGCCTGACGCTGCGCCACGCGGACAAGATCCGCGCCTTCGAGGCCGAGCGCGTGGCGAAGATGCCGTGGCTGAACCACCGGCTGGTCGGCTGACGCCGGCGTAGCACCGCGCAGCGCGCTGCCTGCATTGCAGGCAAACCGCAACGAACCGAAACGACAACAAGGCAAACACAGCATGAAGATCGCAGTCCTGCCGGGCGACGGCATCGGCCCCGAGATCGTCGAACAGGCCGTCAAGGTCCTGAACGCCCTCGACGAGAAGTTCGAGATGGAAACCGCGCCGGTGGGCGGCGCCGGCTACGAGGCCAAGGGCCATCCGCTGCCCGAGGAAACGCTGAAGCTCGCGCAGCAGGCCGACGCGATCCTGTTCGGCGCGGTGGGCGACTGGAAGTACGACAGCCTGGAGCGCGCGCTGCGCCCCGAGCAGGCGATCCTGGGCCTGCGCAAGCATCTGCAGCTGTTCGCCAACTTCCGCCCGGCGATCTGCTATCCCGAGCTGACGGGCGCCTCCAGCCTGAAGCCCGAGCTGGTCGCGGGCCTGGACATCCTGATCGTGCGCGAGCTGAACGGCGACATCTACTTCGGCCAGCCGCGCGGCGTGCGCACGGCGACCGACGGGCTGTTCCCCGGCGCGCGCGAGGGCTTCGACACGATGCGCTACAGCGAGCCGGAAATCCGCCGCATCGCCCACGTCGCGTTCCAGGCCGCGGCCAAGCGCGGCAAGAAGCTGTGCAGCGTCGACAAGGCCAACGTGCTCGAGACTTTCCAGTTCTGGAAGGACATCGTGATCGAGGTGTCGAAGGAGTATCCGGACGTCGAGCTGTCGCACATGTACGTCGACAACGCCGCGATGCAGCTCGTCAAGGCGCCCAAGAGCTTCGACGTGATCGTCACCGGCAACATGTTCGGGGACATCCTGTCGGACGAGGCCGCGATGCTGACGGGCTCGATCGGCATGCTGCCGTCGGCCTCGCTGGACGCCAACAACAAGGGCCTGTACGAGCCGTCGCACGGCTCGGCGCCGGACATCGCCGGCAAGGGCGTCGCCAACCCGCTGGCGACCATCCTGTCGGCCGCGATGATGCTGCGCTATTCGCTGAACAAGGCCGAGCAGGCCGACCGCATCGAAAACGCCGTCAAGACCGTGCTGGCCCAGGGCTACCGCACCGCGGACATCCTGACGCCGGGCTGCAGGCAGGTCGGCACCCGCGAGATGGGCGAGGCGGTACTGGCAGCGTTGTAAGGATCGAGGGCGCTGGTTGCCCCCCTCCCCCGGCCCCTCTCCCGCGAGCGGGAGAGGGGAGAGAACCGGCAGCGTGGTTCAGTGCCGCTGGTGTACTCCCTCTCCCGCATGCGGGAGAGGGCCGGGAAGAGGGCAGCCCCAGCTCAACCCCGGAAAATCGTGTAGACTGCGCCGATGCCCCGAATCGCCCGATTCCTCCCGACGGAAATTGCCTTGCCGGCCGCCCTGCGCGCCACGGCGGGCGCGGGTACGCGCGGCGCCATCACCGCAACGACGATTAAAACCATTATCAAAACCACGATCGCCTAGATCGTTCGTCGTGCCTGCCCGTCTTCCCCGCGCAGCCACGCCGGGCGAGGAAAATGCGGGGAAGTTTTCAATCACATCCGAGGTTAGTCATGATTGTAGGTCTCGTCGGTTGGCGAGGAATGGTCGGCAGCGTGCTGATGCAACGCATGCAGGAAGAGCGCGACTTCGACCATATCGAGCCGGTTTTCTTCAGCACGTCCAACGCAGGCGGCAAGGCGCCGGCGATGGCCAAGAACGAAACCACGCTGCAGGACGCCAACGACATCGAAGCGCTCAAGCGCTGCGACGTCGTGCTGACCGCCCAGGGCGGGGACTACACCAACGAGGTCTTCCCGAAGCTGCGGGCCGCCGGCTGGAAGGGCTACTGGATCGACGCCGCTTCGTCGCTGCGGATGAAGGACGACGCGATCATCGTGCTCGATCCGGTCAACCAGGGTGTGATCAAGGACGCGCTGTCCAAGGGCGTCAAGAATTTCATCGGCGGCAACTGCACGGTCAGCTGCATGCTGATGGGCCTGGGCGGGCTGTTCCAGCACGACCTGGTCGAGTGGATGACCTCGATGACCTACCAGGCCGCCTCGGGCGGTGGCGCCCAGCACATGCGCGAGCTGCTGACCCAGTTCGGCACGCTGAACGCCGCGGTCAAGCCGCTGCTGGACGATCCGGCCTCGGCGATCCTGGAAATCGACCGCACCATCCTGGCGACCCAGCACGGCCTGTCCGCCGACGAAACCAAGCAGTTCGGCGTGCCGCTGGCCGGCAACCTGATTCCGTGGATCGACAAGGACCTGGGCAACGGCGTGTCGCGCGAGGAATGGAAGGGCGGCGCCGAGACCAACAAGATCCTGGGCCGTGGCGACGGCTTCCTCGGCGCCACCGGTGCCACGCCGATCGCGGTCGACGGGCTGTGCGTGCGCATCGGCGCGATGCGTTGCCACTCGCAGGCGCTGACCATCAAGCTGCGCCGCGACGTGCCGCTGGACGAGATCGAAGGCATGCTGGCCGCCCATAACCCGTGGGCCAAGGTCGTGCCGAACACCCGCGAAGCCAGCATGACCGACCTGACGCCGGCCGCCGTGACCGGCACGCTGACGATCCCGGTCGGCCGACTGCGCAAGATGCAGATGGGCGGCGAATACCTGTCGGCCTTCACCGTCGGCGACCAGCTGCTGTGGGGCGCCGCCGAGCCGCTGCGCCGCATGCTGCGGATCCTGATCGAGAGCTGATCGCCTGCCGACCGGCTGACGTGGCGTTGCGGCGAGCCGACACCCCGGCCGCCGCGCCGCCACCCGCTGGCCAACGACGCCGCGCCGATGCGCGGCGTTGTCGTTTCCGGACATTGTCCCGTCGGGGTCTTGGGTCACAATACCGTGCTTTCGCGCGATCGCCCGTCGAACCCCCACCCCGCATGAGGTCCCAGTGAGCCACCATCGCCGCCTCCCCACGACAGAGCACCCACACCGTCCACCTCGTCCACCTCGTCCGCATGGCCCACGCCGGCCGCGCCGCCACGCGCTGGCGGCCGCCGCCCTCGGCGTGCTGCTGAGCCAGGCGCTGCCGCCTTCGGCCGCTGAAGCGGCGTCGCTGGGATCGCTGCAGGTGCTCTCGGCGCAGGGCCAGCCGCTGCAGGCCGAGATCGAGCTGCGCGATGTCGCGGCCGGGGAGGCCGAGGGTTTGACGCTGGCGCTGGCCTCGCCCCAGGCCTATGCGGCGGCGGGACTGACCTATCCGGCGGGGGCCGAGGGGCTGCAGATCCAGCTGGCGCGCAACGCCGACGGCCGCCATGTGGCGCGGCTGCGCTCGGCGCAGCCGATGGGCGGGAACTTCATCGATCTGCTGCTGGAGTTGCGCGGGCCGGGCGGGGCGGCCGGCGCCGTCGGGGCGACTGCAACGACAACCCGGGCCTACACCGTGCTGCTGGCCGCGCCGCCGGCGGATCCGGCCATCGCCGCCCAGCCGGACGCCGGTACGACGCCGCTGGTGCAGGCCGCCACGCCGGAGCCGGCCGCGCCGGCGGTTGCTCCTCCCGCGCAGCCGCCGGCCGCCGCGGCCGCCGGCTCGGCCATGAAGCCGGCCACGAAGCCGGCCGCCAAGCCTGCCACGAAGTCGCCGGGCATGGCCGGCGGCAGCTACACCGTCCGCCGCGGCGACCATCTGTACGGCATCGTGCGCGAACTGGTGCAGCAGCGCGACGCCGTCTCGCTCGATCAAATGGTGGTCGCGCTGTACCGCGCCAATCGCGATGCCTTCATCGCCGGCAACATGAACCGGCTGAAGGCGGGCGCGGTGCTGTCGCTGCCGTCGGCGCAACAGTCCGGATCGATCGCCGGGCCGGAGGCGCGCCGCGAGATCGTCGCGCATACCCGCGCCTTCGATGCCTACCGCAACCGGCTGGCCGATGCGGCCGCGGCGATGCAGGTGCAACCGCAGAGCGGCCAGCAGCAGCGCGGGCAGATCACCGCGCGCGTGCACGACGCCGCCGTGCCGGAGCAGGCGCGCGACGAACTGCGGCTCAGCAAGCCGGAGGCGGGCGCCGTGGCGCCCAACGGCGAGAGCGCCGAGGCGAAGCTCGCACGCGAGCGCCAGTTGCGAGAGGCGGAGGAGCGCCTGACGCAGTTGCGCAAGAACGTCGGCGACATGCAGCGCCTGCTCGAGATGAAGAGCGCCGAGCTGGCCAGGCTGGGGCAGGACGGCAAGCCGGAGCAGCCGGGGCAGGGCGCCAGCGCTCCGGCAGCGCCGGCCACCGTCGCGCCAGGCACGCGGCCCAGCGCGGCCGCGCCGGCGGCCTCCGCATCGCCATCGGGTGCCGCCTCGGCCCCCACATCGCCGCTGCACGCCTCGGCCTCCTGGTTCGATACGTTGCTGCAGAGCCCGTGGACCTTGCCGGGCGGTGGCATCGCACTCGCGCTGCTGGGCGGCTACGCGCTGTACCGGCGCCAGCGCCGTCCGCTGGCCGCAGAGCCGGGGGAGCCTGGGGCTCCGACCGCTGGCGCCGATATCCTCGCCGGAGCCCCGATCGCGCTGACTGGCCTGAGCCTGCCGCTGGATGCCTTTCCGGCGCCCACCGGCGACCAGCCGATCGCCGCGCCGGCGTCCGCGGCGCAGGCGTTCGCCGACCTCCCGGTGGAGGCCGACGACGGCCAGGACATCGAGGCCGACGAGCCGCACACGCCGCGCACGACCGCGCCCGCGCCTCGTCCGCTGGCCTTCGACCTCGGCGGGATCTCGCTCGATCTCGATGGCGGCGATGCCGGCACCCGTTCCGCCAAGGGCTCGCCTGATATCATGGCGCCCCCCGATACGTCCTCCGATACGTCCTCCGATACGTCCCCCGGCACGCCGCCGCGTTCGTGAGCCCGCATCCAAAACGCGCATCCATGACCCGTCTCGCCCTCGGCCTCCACTACGACGGCACCGCCTTCTCCGGCTGGCAGTCGCAGCCGCACCGCAATACCGTGCAGGACGTGCTGGAGGACGCCATCGCGCAGTTCGCCGGCGAGCGGCTGCCGACCACGGTGGCGGGGCGGACCGACGCGGGCGTCCATGCGCTGGGGCAGGTGATCCACCTTGATACCGTGCTGTCGCGCGAGCCGTTCTCGTGGGTGCGCGGCGTCAATGCCTTCCTGCCGCCGACCATCGCGCTGCAATGGGCCAAGCCGGTCGACGAGGCGTTCCACGCCCGCTTCGCCGCGTTCGAGCGGACCTACTACTACGCGCTCTACACCGGTCCACACCGCGCGCCGCTGGTGCACGGCCGCGCCGGCTACCTGATGCTGCCGCCGGGCAAGCGGCTCGACGTCGACGCGATGCGCGAGGCCGCCGCCTGCCTGATCGGCGAGCACGATTTCTCGGCCTTCCGCGCCGCCGAGTGCCAGGCCAGGTCGCCGGTCAAGACGATGTACGAGATCCGCATCCACGCCGACCGCGATTGGGTATTCCTGCGTTTTCGCGCCAGCGCCTTCCTGCACCACATGGTCCGCAACCTGATGGGCTGCCTGGTGGCGGTGGGGCGGGGGCGCTATCCGGCCTCGTGGCTGCCTGAGGTGCTGGCCTCGCGCCAGCGCAGCATGGCCGCGCCGACCTTCATGCCGGACGGCCTGTATCTGGCCGGCGTCAGGTATCCTGAGCCCTATGGCATCCCGGCTGCTGATCCGGCCGGCAGCCTGTTTCATGGAGTGTTTGCCGATGCCTTCGCCAACTAGCGTGCCCGGCGCCGAGGCGCAGTTCGTGCCGGTCCGCCCGCGCACCCGTATCAAGATCTGCGGGCTGACCCGCGAGGACGACGTGCGCGCGGCCGTCGATGCCGGCGCCGACGCGATCGGGCTGGTGTTCTATCCCGGCAGCCCGCGCCATGTCGATGTGGCCCGCGCCGCCGCGCTGGCCGAGGCCGCCGGCCCCTTCGTCGCGGTGGTCGGCCTGTTCGTCAATGCCGACGCCGAGGAGATCGCCCACGTGGCCGAACGGGTGCCGCTGTCGCTGCTGCAGTTCCACGGCGACGAGAGCGCGCAGGACTGCGCGCGCGCCGCCCAGCGCTGCCGGCTGCCGTTCCTGCGCGCGGCGCGTGTGCGCCCCGGTCTCGATTTGGTAGAATTCGGCGATCAATATCGTGACGCCGCAGCCATCCTGCTCGATGCCTTCGTCGAAGGCTATGGCGGCGGCGGCCACGCCTTCGACTGGACCCTGATCCCTCCCGGATGGATTGCGCCTGATCCCGGCACATCGACATGCAACGGCAATCGAACCGCAAGCGCCGCTCCTCGCATCGTTTTGAGTGGTGGGTTGAACGCGCAAAACGTGGCTGGCGCGATTGAGCGCGTGCGCCCCTACGCCGTCGATGTCAGCAGCGGCGTGGAGGCGGCCAAGGGCGTCAAGGACCCCGCCCGCATCGCCGACTTCGTGCGCGCGGTGCGCGCCGCGGATGCCAACCACGCCGCCTGAGCCTGGCGACCGACCGGCGCCGATCACAGACATCGCGCCGGTCCCGCAAGCCACCCTGTTCCCCTGCCGCGGCCGATCCAACGAAGACGGCCGCGCCACCCGGAAGCCCCACTCATGTACAACCTGCCCGATTCCCGCGGCCACTTCGGCCCCTATGGCGGTACCTTCGTCTCCGAGACCCTGACCTACGCACTGGACGAACTGCGCGAGGCCTATGCCAACCTGCGCAACGACGCCGAGTTCGAAGCCGAATTCCGCCGTGAACTGAAGCATTTCGTCGGCCGTCCGTCGCCGATCTACCATGCGCAGCGCTGGAGCGAGACGCTCGGTGGCGCGCAGATCTACTTCAAGCGCGAGGACCTGAACCACACCGGCGCGCACAAGATCAACAACGTGATCGGCCAGGCGCTGCTGGCCCGCAAGATGGGCAAGCCGCGCGTGATCGCCGAGACCGGCGCCGGCCAGCACGGCGTGGCCACCGCGACCATCGCCGCCCGCTTCGGCATGGAGTGCGTGGTCTATATGGGCGCCGAGGACGTCAAGCGCCAGGCCGCCAACGTCTACCGGATGAAGCTGCTGGGCGCCACCGTGGTGCCGGTCGAGAGCGGTTCGAAGACGCTGAAGGACGCGCTGAACGAGGCGATGCGCGACTGGGTCACCAACGTCGAGAACACCTTCTACATCATCGGCACCGTCGCCGGCCCGCACCCGTATCCGGCGATGGTGCGCGATTTCCAATGCGTGATCGGCGAGGAGGCCAAGGTGCAGATGCCGGAGATGACCGGCCGGCAGCCCGATGCGGTGATCGCCTGCGTCGGCGGCGGCTCCAACGCGATGGGCATCTTCTATCCGTATATCGACCACCAGGACGTCAAGCTGATCGGCGTCGAGGCGGCCGGCGACGGCATCGACACCGGCCGCCACGCGGCCTCGCTGAGCGCCGGCTCGCCCGGCGTGCTGCACGGCAACCGCACCTACCTGCTGCAGGATCCGAATGGCCAGATCATCGAGACGCATTCGGTGTCGGCGGGGCTGGATTATCCGGGCGTCGGTCCGGAGCACGCGTGGCTCAAGGACAGCGGCCGTGCCGAATACGTCTGCATCACCGACGACGAGGCGCTGCGCGCCTTCCACGATTGCTGCCGGATCGAGGGCATCATCCCGGCGCTCGAATCGAGCCATGCGATCGCCTACGCGTGCAAGCTGGCGCCGACGCTGCCCAAGGACAAGCTGCTGCTGGTCAACCTGTCGGGCCGCGGCGACAAGGACATGCACACGGTCGCCGAACGTGCGGGGTTGACGCTCTGATGCGCACGCTTCCCGAAGCCGCACCGGGCGCCGCCGCCGACACCATCACGCCGACGGTCGGCGGCGACGCGATCGCGCTGACCGCCGCGCCGGCGCTGCCGGCCCTGCTGTACCAGGAGGACGTACTCGACGGCGTGCGCCGGCTGGCCGACGGTTCGATCGATCTGGTGGTCGCCGACCCGCCCTACGGGCTCGGCAAGGACTACGGCAACGATTCGGACCGGCTGTCCGGCCAGGCCTATCTGGAATGGTCCGAGCGCTGGATCGACGCGGTGGTGCCCAAGCTGTCGCCGCGCGGCTCGCTGTACCTGTTCTGCACCTGGCAGTACTCGCCCGAGCTGTTCGTGATGCTCAAGCGCCGGCTGACGATGGTCAACGAGATCATCTGGGACCGGCGCGTGCCCAGCATGGGCGGCACCACGCGCAAGTATTCGTCGGTGCACGACAACATCGGCTTCTTCGCCAAGGCCCGCGACTACTACTTCGATCTGGACTCGGTGCGGGTGCCGTACGACGCCGAGACCAAGAAGGCGCGCAGCCGCCCGCGATTCGAGGGCAAGAAGTGGCTGGAGGTCGGCTACAACCCGAAGGACCTGTGGAGCGTGCCGCGCATCCATCGGCAGGACCCGGAGCGCGCCGACCATCCGACGCAGAAGCCGCTGCAGATCGTCGAGCGGATGGTGCTGTCCAGCTGTCCGCCCGGCGGGCTGGTGCTCGATCCGTTCACCGGCAGCGGCACCACCGCGGTCGCCTGCGCGCGCCACGGGCGCCGCTTCGTCGGCTTCGAGATCAATCCCGCCTATGTCGACGTCGCCCGTGCCCGTGTGGCTTCGGTGATGCCGCTGGCCCGGGCCGATGCGGCGCAAGCGGCGGAAGCCGCCGAAGCCGCCGCCGCCGCTTCGATCGCCGCCGTCCCGTCTACTCCGGCAGCCGCCAACGACGCCGGTCCGGCGGACGCGCTGCCTCACCTCGCATCCTGACCATGTCCCGCATCCAAACGACTTTCGCGGCGCTGTCCGCACAAGGCAGGAAGGGCCTGATCCCCTTCATCACCGCCGGCGATCCCGAGCCCGGCCTGACCGTCGCGCTGATGCATGCGCTGGTCGAGGGCGGCGCCGACGTGATCGAGCTGGGCGTGCCGTTTTCCGACCCGATGGCCGACGGCCCGGTGATCCAGCGCGCCTCCGAGCGGGCGCTGGCCAACGGCGTCAGCCTGACCCAGGTGCTGGGGTGGGTGCGCGAATTCCGCCAGCGCGACGCCGCCACGCCGGTGGTGCTGATGGGCTATGCGAATCCGATCGAGCGGATGGGCGAGCGCGCCTTCGCGCAGGCCGCCCGCGAGGCCGGCGTCGACGGCGTGCTGGTGGTCGATTACCCGCCCGAGGAGTGCGAGGCGTTCGCCCAGCTGATGCGCGAGCACGACGTCGATCCGATCTTCCTGCTGGCGCCGACCACCACCGACGCCCGCATCGCGCAGGTCGCCAGGGTGGCCAGCGGCTATCTGTACTACGTGTCGCTGAAGGGCGTGACCGGCTCCGGCGCGCTCGACCTCGACAGCGTCGCCGCGCGCCTGCCGGTGATCAAGCGCCACGCCAACCTGCCGGTCGGCGTCGGTTTCGGCATCCGCGACGCGCAGACCGCGCGCGCGATCGCCAGCGTGGCCGACGCGGTCGTGATCGGCAGCCGGCTGGTGCAACTGCTGGAGGAAGCGCCGCGGGAACAGGCGGTACAATCGCTGCGTTCGTTTATCGCGGAGATCCGCGCGGCGCTGGACGGCAAGGCGTGACGCATTAGCCTCATATTGGCGCACTTCGGCGATATTTCACCGCCGGCAGCCGCCGATCCCTGCCTTCCGCAGCACAGAAAGTCGGCCCCTGGGCGGCGAGCGTGGTACATTCGCCGCCTTGGCCGATGGCCGGGCCTGCACCTGCGCGCACGTGCGCCGTAACAAGCGGCAATGCCACGCTGCGATGCGCCGGGCCGCGGCCTTATCCGAAAGGAGCGTTTTGATGAGCTGGTTGGATAAACTCCTGCCCCCGAAGATTCAACAGACCGACCCCTCGTCCCGCAAGGGCATCCCCGAGGGCCTGTGGGTCAAATGCCCGTCGTGCGAGTCCGTGCTGTACCGGACCGACGTCGAGGCCAATCTGCATGTCTGCCCCAAGTGCGACCACCATATGCGCATCCGCGCGCGCGAGCGGCTCGATTCGCTGCTCGACGCCGAGGGCCGCTATGAGATCGGCCAGGAAATCGTGCCGGTCGACGCGCTGAAGTTCAAGGACTCGAAGAAATATCCGGACCGGATCAAGGCCGCGATGGACGAGACCGGCGAGACCGACGCGATGGTCGTGATGGGCGGCGCGATCCACACCATTCCGGTGGTGGTCAGCTGCTTCGAATTCGCCTTCATGGGCGGCTCGATGGGTTCCGTGGTCGGCGAGCGCTTCGCCCGCGGCGCGCAGGCGGCGCTGGAGCAGAAGGTGCCGTTCATCTGCATCAGCGCCACCGGCGGCGCGCGCATGCAGGAAAGCCTGCTGTCGCTGATGCAGATGGCCAAGACCACCGCGATGCTGAACAAGCTGTCGGCGGCCAGGCTGCCGTTCATCAGCGTGCTGACCGACCCGACCATGGGCGGCGTCTCCGCGAGCTTCGCCTTCCTGGGCGACGTGGTGATCGCCGAGCCGAAGGCGCTGATCGGTTTTGCCGGCCCGCGCGTGATCGAGCAGACCGTGCGCGAAAAGCTGCCCGAAGGCTTCCAGCGCGCCGAGTTCCTGCTGCAGAAGGGCGCCATCGACATGATCGTCGACCGGCGCAAGCTGCGTGCCGAGCTCGCGCAACTGCTGGCGCTGCTGCAGAAGCAGCCGGCCGACGCGGTGGCCTGAACGGACGCCGATCGCCGAAGGATGGTTTGACGACGCGGACCTGGTCCGCGTTTTTCATTGAGTAGTATCGATTCACGGGTGCTGTTCTCCCTCTCCCCCTCAGGGGGAGACGGTTGGGGAGAGGGGGTGGCTTGGAACCCGCCCAGGGCCTGCCGCCACCGCTTGCCCTCTCCCCCAGCCCTTCTCCCGCAAGCGGGAGAGGGGAGCGGTGGCCCGCGAACCGCAGCTGATCACCGCAGCATCATGCCTATCTTCTCCTCCCTCCCCGAGTGGCTGGCCCACCTCGAAACCGCGCATCCGGTCGGCATCGACATGGGCCTGACCCGGATCAGCCGGGTCAAGGAAGCGCTCGGCCTGCGCATCGACGCGCTGGTCTTCACCGTGGGCGGCACCAACGGCAAGGGTTCGACCTGCGCGATGCTCGAACGCATCCTGCTGGAAGCAGGCTACAAGGTCGGCTGCCATACCACGCCGCACCTGCTGTCATTCAACGAGCGCGCGCGCATCAACGGCGAGATCGCCACCGACGCCCAGCTGCTGCCGCATTTCGAGGCGGTCGAGCGCGCCCGCACCAGCTTCGCCGACCCGGTCAGCCTGACCTATTTCGAGTTCACCACGCTGGCGATCGTCCATGCCTTTGCCGCCGCGCAGCTCGACGCGATCATCCTGGAGGTCGGGCTGGGCGGCCGGCTTGACGCGGTCAATGTGTTCGATCCCGACTGCGCGATCGTCACCAGCGTCGATATCGACCATGCCCAGTACCTGGGCGACACGCGCGAGAAGATCGGCTTCGAGAAGGCCGGCATCTTCCGCCCGCATGTGCCGGCGATCTGCGGGGACCCGATGCCCCCGGCCTCGCTGGTCGAGCACGCCGAGACGATCGGCGCCGACCTGTGGCTGGTCGGCCGCGATTTCCAGCACCAGGCCGCCAAGGGCCAGGAGCGGCTGCAGTGGGACTGGAGCGGCCGCGGCCGCAAGCTCAATGGTCTGGGCTATCCGGCGCTGCGCGGCGCCAACCAGCTGCTGAACGCGTCGGCCGCGCTGGCCGCGCTGCAGGCGGTGCGCGACCGGCTGCCGGTCAGCGCGCAGGAAGTGCGCAATGGGCTCGCCTTCGTCGATCTGCCCGGGCGCTTCCAGGTGATGGCGGGCCGTCCGACGGTGATCCTCGACGTCGCCCACAACCCCCATGCCGCCGCGACGCTGGGCCAGAGCCTCGACAACATGGGGTTCTTCCGCTACACCTACGCGGTGTTCGGCGCGATGGCGGACAAGGACATCGCCGGCGTGCTGCGCCACCTGAGCGACAAGGTCGATCACTGGTGCCTGTGCGACCTGCCGACGCCGCGCGCGGCCAGCGCGCAGGACCTGCTGGAGCACTTGGAGCAGGGTGGCTTCCAGCCGGGTCCGGATGCCACCGCGGCGTGCTTTGCGAGCCCCGAGGCGGCCTATCGGGACGCCATCGAGCGTGCCACCGAGAATGATAGAATCCTGGTCTTCGGATCGTTCTACACCGTGGCCGGCGTGATGGCGTACCGCGCGACCCAGGCCAACTAGCCTGCGGACCATTTTCCAGGGCACTACGCGGGCACTTCCGGGGCACGCGCCGCGGTCGAGCGACAAACCAAGGGGCGGCCGCGCCTGCCGCCCGCACCGAACCAATCTATGGGCCTGCTTTCGCTGTTTTCCTTCCGCAAGGGCAAAGACGCGGCACCGGAGCGCGCACGGCGCGCCCGCGGCGACGCCGGGGCCGCCGGCACCCGCGCCGGCAGCCGCGATACGCGCCGGGGTGCCGATCGAGGTGCCGACGATTATGCGGACGACATGCTGGACCCGGAATTCCCGCAGAAGCAACGCGCGCGGCGCCGCCTGATCGGCGCGCTGGTGATGACGGTGGCCGCGGTCATCGTGCTGCCGATCGTGTTCGAGACCGAGCCGCGTCCCGCCGCCGACCAGATCGCGGTGCGCCTGAGCGGCGGCCAGGGCGAGGCGCAGGCCAGGCCCGAGCCGCGCAAGGCGGCGCCGCTGGCCCCGCAGCAGCAATCCCGCCTCGATGCGCAGGCGCTCGATGCCGGCGAGGAACTGGTCAGCGCACCGGCAGCCCGTGGGGTCGACAAGCCGGCCGACAAGCCGGCGGAAAAGCCCGCCGAGCGCACCGAAGCGGTGGCCAAGGCCGATCCCAGGCCGGAATCGAAGCCCGAATCCAGGACGGAAGCCAGATCGTCCGGCAGCGGCAAATATGTGATCCTCGTCGGCGCCTTCTCGACCGAGGACAAGGCGAAGCAGTGGATGAGCAAGTTGAAGGCGAACAAGGTGCCCGCATATATCGAACGCAAGGCGCTGGCCGACGGCGAACGCATCCTGCTGCGCGCCGGCCCGTTTTCCGACCGCGATGCCGCCGACGCCGCCGAGAAGCGGGTCCGCGCGGCCGGCCTGACGGCCCGCGTGGTCGAGCTCTGAGCGGCGGCGGACAGCGGTGCTGGCGGGAATGCAGCTGACGTTCTTCGACTACGCGGTCGTGTTCGTGCTGATCGCCTCGGGGCTGGTCGGCGCGCTGCGCGGCCTGATGCGCGAACTGCTGTCGCTGGTGGGCTGGATCGCGGCGTTCTTCGTGGCCTACAACTATGTCGGGGTCGCGGCGCAATGGATGCCCGAGTCGCTGCCCGGCGGAGCGCTCGCGCGCAGCGCCGCGGGATTCGCGGTATTGTTCTTCGGCACCGTGATCGGTGCGGCGCTGGTCGGCGCGGTGATCGGCCAACTGCTGGAGACCACCGGCCTGAAGCCGGCCGATCGCGGGCTGGGACTGGTGTTCGGAGTGGCGCGCGGCGCGCTGGTGGTGATGCTGCTGGTCACATTGGCCGGCTTCACCAAATTGCCCGACGAACCTTTCTGGCGCGACGCGGTGTCGCGCCCCTATGTGATCGCCGCGATGGAGTCGCTGCGGCCCTGGTTGCCGCCGGAAATCGCCAAATACGTCAGAACTTGAGGCCGGGCACCCGCCCGGCATGAAATTTTCGCGCCTGGTCTGCCGTCGGCAGCGCGCAGGGCGCGCCGAATCAAAGCCTTTCCTGGGAGCTTGGCATGTGCGGTATCGTCGGTGTGGTGTCTGCCACGCCCGTCAATCAGTTGATTTACGACAGCCTGCTGCTGTTGCAGCACCGCGGTCAGGACGCCGCGGGCATCGCGACCGCCAACGGCAGCACCTTCCACATGCACAAGGCCAACGGCCTGGTGCGCGACGTGTTCCGCACGCGCAATATGCGCGGCCTGCCGGGCGCGGCGGGCATCGGCCAGGTGCGCTACCCCACCGCGGGCTCGGCCTCCAGCGAGGAAGAGGCCCAGCCGTTCTACGTCAATGCGCCGTACGGCATCATCCTGGCCCATAACGGCAACCTGACCAACTGGCAGCAGCTGCGCGAGGAGATGTTCCGGCGCGATCGCCGCCACATCAATACGCATTCGGATACCGAGGTGCTGCTGAACGTGCTGGCCGACGAGCTGCAGCGCGCCAGCAACGGCACTTCGCTCGATCCCGAGATCATCTTCGCCGCGGTGGCCGGCATGCACCGCCGCGTGCGCGGCTCGTATGCGATCGCCGCGCAGATCGCCGGCTACGGCATGCTGGCGGTGCGCGATCCGTTCGGCATCCGTCCGCTGTGCCTGGGCAGCGTCGAGACGCCCAACGGCAAGGAATGGATGGTCGCGTCGGAGTCGGTGGCGCTCGAGGGCATCGGCTACAAGCTCGAGCGCGACGTGGCGCCGGGCGAGGCGATCTTCATCGATCTGGACGGCAAGCTCTACACCAGGCAGTGCGCCGACAATCCGCTGCTGAACTCCTGCATCTTCGAATACGTCTACCTGGCTCGGCCGGATTCGTGCATCGACGGCGTGCCGGTCTACGATGCGCGGCTGCGCATGGGCGACTACCTGGCCGAGAAGATCCGCAGCGAGGTCAGCGCCGGCGATATCGACGTGGTGATGCCGATTCCCGATTCGAGCCGGCCCGCGGCGATGCAGGTTGCCAACAAGCTGGGCCTGAACTATCGCGAGGGCTTCTTCAAGAACCGCTATGTCGGCCGCACGTTCATCATGCCCGGCCAGGCGGTGCGCAAGAAGTCGGTGCGCCAGAAGCTCAACGCGATGGGCGTCGAGTTCAAGGGCAAGAACGTGCTGATCGTCGACGACTCGATCGTGCGCGGGACCACCTCGTTCGAGATCGTGCAGATGGCGCGCGATGCGGGCGCCAACAAGGTGATCTTCGCGTCCGCGGCGCCGCCGGTGAAATTCCCGAACGTCTACGGCATCGACATGCCGACCCGCAGCGAGCTGGTCGCGCATGGCCGCAGCCATGACGAGATCTGCCGCATCATCGGCGCCGACCAGCTGGTCTATCAGGACGTCGAGGCGATGAAGCAGGCGGTGCGCGACATCAACCCGGCGCTGAAGGACTTCGAGGCCTCGTGCTTCGACGGCAAGTACATCACCGGCGATATCGACGAGGCCTATCTGGACCGCCTCGAGACCGCGCGCAGCGAAGCCGACCGCGAGGGCGGCGGCGACACCGAGCGTTCGCAGCTGCATCTGCAGCGCTCGGGCGGCAACGAGTAAAGTTTCACGGCTGTCTTCCCAGGCGCCGACTTTCTCCCCTCTCCCACTGGTGGGAGAGGGGCGGGGGAGAGGGCAGGGCATTCGTCATGGCAAGGACGTTGGCATGGCGAGCGCCCTTTACCGTCTCCCCCAACCCCTCTCCCGCGAGCGGAAGAGGGGAGCCAGTCCATCACTACCCACGAATTCCCGACCATGAACGAACCGCTCGACCTCGACTCCCTCGGCATTGATACGCTCGGCGTGCGCGCCGGCACGCTGCGCAGCGAGTTCATGGAGCATTCGGAGGCGATGTACCTGACGTCGAGCTTCTGCTTCGGCAGCGCCGCAGAGGCCGCGGAGCGCTTCGCCAACTCGGAACAGGGCTATACGTACTCGCGCTTCACCAATCCGACCGTCAGCATGTTCCAGCAGCGGCTGGCCGCGCTCGAAGGCGCGGAGGCCTGCATGGCGACCGCCTCGGGCATGAGCGCGATCCTGTCGGTGGTGCTGTCGTCGATGCAGGCCGGCGACCACCTGGTCAGCTCGCGCGCGATCTTCGGCTCGACGATGACGCTGTTCTCGAACATCTTCTCGAAGTTCGGCGTCGAGACCACCTTCGTCGACGGCACTGACCTGGCCGGCTGGCGCGCGGCGGTCAGGCCCAATACCAGGCTGTTCTTCCTCGAGACGCCGTCGAATCCGCTGACCGAGGTGTCCGACATCGCGGCGGTGGCCGAGATCGCGCACGATGCCGGCGCGCTGCTGGTGGTCGACAACTGCTTCTGCTCGCCGGCGCTGCAGCAGCCGCTGCGCTTGGGCGCCGACATCGTCGTGCATTCGGCGACCAAGCATATCGATGGCCAGGGCCGCGTGCTCGGCGGTGCGGTGCTGGGCAAGCAGGATTTCATCATGGGCAAGGTGTTCCCCTTCGTGCGGACCGCCGGCCCGACGCTGTCGGCCTTCAACGCCTGGGTCATGCTCAAGGGCATGGAGACGCTGGCGATCCGCATGGAGCGCCATTCGGCCAGTGCGCTGGCGCTGGCCCAGTTCCTCGAATCGCATCCGGCGGTGGCGCGCGTCTATCACCCCGCGCTGAAGTCGCACCCGCAGCACCAGATCGCGATGCGCCAGCAGAGCGGTGGCGGTGCGATCGTGTCGTTCGAACTGAAGGGCGCGACGCCGGAACAGCAGCGCGCCAATGCCTGGCGCGTGATCGACAGCACGCGGCTGTGCTCGATCACCGGCAACCTGGGCGACACGCGCACCACGGTGACCCATCCGTACACCACCACGCACGCGCGCGTCAGCCCCGAGGCCAAGGCCGCGGCCGGCATCGGCGAGGGCCTGATCCGCATGGCGGTGGGGCTGGAGTCGGTCGAGGACCTGAAGGCGGATCTGCTGCGCGGGCTGCGCGACTGATCCCGGCTCGCTGGCCAACAAGAACAAAAGCCGGCCCCGGGGCCGGCTTTTTGCTTTCAGCCAGTCCGTCGTCCCCGCGCAGGCGGGGACCCAGTGGCTATCCACGACGCTGGGTTCCCGCCTGCGCGGGAACGACGCCGACGGTGTCCCGCCTCAGCGCAGCATCCGCCGGCGCAGCAGCATCAGCGCCACGACCAGCGCCACCGCCGCATACGCGCCCAGCACGGCCAGATGCAGTCCCGCTTGCTCGACCGGGCGGTCCAGCATCAGCGGCCGGATCAGCGCCACCGCGTGCGCCAGCGGCAGCGCCTGCGTGGCGGACTGCACGCCGGGCGGCAGCTGTTCCAGCGGGAAGAACACGCCCGACAGCAGCAGCATCGGCGTCATCACCAGCGTCTGGTAGAACATGAAGAAGTCGTAGCTGGGCGCCAGCGCGGTGACGATCATCGCGAGGCTGGCGAAGGCGATGCCCGCCAGCGCGATCACGGGCAGCGCCAGCAGCGCGTTGGGCATCTGCGCATAGCCGAGCGCACTGGCCACCAGCATGATCGCCACGCCGGACAGCACCGCCTTGCTGGCGGCCCACAGCACCTCGCCGAGCACCACGTCGCCCAGCGTCAGCGGCGCGTGCATGATGGCCTCCCAGGTGCGCTGCACGTGCATGCGGGAGAACGCCGAATACATCGATTCGAAGCTGGCCGACATCATCACGCTGGAGGCGGTGGTGCCGGCGGCCAGGAAGGCGATGTAAGAGACGCCGTCGACGCGGCCGACCAGCAGTCCCAGCCCCAGCCCGAGGCCGAACAGATAGATCATCGGATCGGCCAGGTTGCCGATCATCGACGGGATCGCCAGCTTGCGCCAGACGCGGTAGTTGCGGTACCAGACCATGGTCCAGTTGCGCAGGTTCAGCGGCCACAGCGGCTGCGGATAGCGCCGCGCGGCAACGGTCGCGCCGCCGGCCGGGGCCGCCGCGGTGGCCAGCTTGCCGTCGTTGCCCGGGTCCGGGTCTCGTTCGCTCATGGTTTCTCTCGATGGTTCGGTGCGTCGCGGGCGGGTTGGTGAATGGCGATCAATCCCGCATCTCGCGGCCGGTCAGCTTCAGGAACACATCCTCCAGATTGGCCGGACGATGCAGATAGCGGATGCCGCCATTGCCGTGCAGCGCGGCCAGCAGCGGCTCGGGCTCGCGCACGTAGCAGAACAGCGTCTCGCCGCTCTTCTCGGTGCGCTCGGCCAGCGGCGCCAGCCGCTCGCGCAGCGCGTCCAGTTCCTCGCCATAGACCTCGACCACGTCGCAGCCGATCTGCCGGTCGATCAGCTCGTGCGGCTTGCCTTCGGCGATCTTGCGGCCGCCGTCGATCACGCACAGATAGTTGCACAGCCGCTCGGCCTCCTCCATGAAATGCGTGGTCAGCAGGATGGTCTTGCCGGCGGCCAGCAGCGACTTGAGCCGGTCCCAGATCAGATGGCGCGCCTGCGGATCGAGCCCGGTGGTCGGCTCGTCCATCACCAGCAGGTCCGGATCGTTGATCAGCGCACGCGCCACGGTCAGGCGCCGGCGCATGCCGCCGGACAGGTCACGCACATGCGCGTCGGCGCGGTTTTCCAGGCGGGCGAATTCGAGCAGCATCGGCACGCGCCGTTCGATCTCGGCGGCTGGCAGGCCGAAGTAGCGGCCGAAGATGCGCAGGTTCTCGACCACGGTGAAGTCCGGGTCCAGATTGTCGAACTGCGGCACCACGCCGACGCGCATGCGGGCCTGCGGCGCGCGTGCGGGAACCGGTTCGCCGCACAGCGTCAGCTCGCCGGAGGCCGGCGTGGCCAGCCCCAGCAGCAGGCGCAGCGTGGTGGTCTTGCCGGCGCCGTTGGGGCCCAGCAGGCCGAAGCATTGGCCGCGCTGCACCTGCAGGCTCAGATCGTCGACGACGACGGTATCGCCGTATTGCTTGCGCACGTGGCGCAACTCGAGAATGGCAGTCAACGCAGCGTTCCGGTGAAGCGCGCCTGGCGCAATCCCGCCATTATGCCGATCCGCCTGCGATCGGTCCTTGGCGCGCCGCAGCACAAGCGGCGCGGTCCTGCGTCTGTCTGGCCCGTCGCGGTACGGGTCGCGGCTGCTAGGCCGTGGGTCCGGCCCGCAGGCGGCGCATCAGCGAACGCACCAGCCCGTGCAGCAGCCAGCCCAGCGCCAGGCCGAGGCCGTCGGCCAGCACGTCGATCGCGTCGGCGGAGCGATAGGGCGTCATCGACTGCAGCCACTCGATCAGTCCGCCATAGACCAGCAAGCCGATCGGCACGAGCCAGGGCCGCGACGGATAGGCGCGCCATCCGAGCACGCCAAGCGTGGCAAAGGCCAGCAGATGATTGCTCTTGTCCCAGCCGGTGGTCGGCATCGGCGCGGCCGGCGGCATCAGCGCCAGCGTCAGCACGGCGCACAGGCACAGCCAGAACGCGAGACGCCATGGCGACCGACCGATCGTCAGACTGGATGACGGACGGAAAGGCGTGCGGGAAGACATGCGGAAACGGTTCCTGAGGCGAGACAACAGGAACGTAATGTAGCAGCCGGGGCAGGTGCCCGATATCGGCTGGCGGGATGGGTGGCGCAGCGGGTGTCGTCGGCCAGAAGGCTGGACGAGGGGGCGCTCCCAGGCAGGGAAGAGCGGCAGGGGGTCACGCGGTGGGCGATGCGCCGCGCCCGCGGGACTCCCCGGCAGTCGAAGAGGCTTAGTACATCTTCTTCGGCAGCATCTGCATGCGCAGACGCTTGCGCAGGCGCGACTCGGCGGCCTTCTTCTTGCGCTTGCGCTCGGTCGTCGGCTTCTCGTAGGCCGTGCGGCTCTTCAGTTCGACGATCAGGCCATTTTGCAGAATGGCCCGGCGGAATCGCCGCATGGCGACATCAACCGGTTCGCCCGGCTTCAAAACGATCTTGGTCAAAGCGTGTCCTTCGGGGTGCCGCTGCTGCGGCGGGGTGGAACGGTGAGCCTCGGCAGCCTCGAGCCTGCGCTCGCTGCCGATACCCGCGGAGCTGGGTGTTGGCAAAACCCCGCAAGCGTGGCGGGGCAGTGGACCGGAAGGGTGGGCGTGCGAGTCGCGACGACGTCGGTCACGCAAGATGCCAGCGCACCAGTGAAAAGGCCCGCCATCTCGGATGGCGGGCCTTTTATTCTTTGGCTCCCCGACCTGGGCTCGAACCAGGGACCTGCGGATTAACAGTCCGTCGCTCTACCGACTGAGCTATCGGGGAACAGCTGAGAAAAGGATTATAGCCAGTTTCTCGTTACTTCGTCAACAACGTTTCGACATTTTGTTGTCGTTGCGTCATCCGCCAAACGTTGCGCCGAAGTGTCCGGCTTGCCTGCCCATTCGTTGGGTCGGAAGCCGTGGGGCCGATCCGGTGCCGCGAATGTGCGTTGGCGAGGGGCGCATTATAGACGGCGAGCGCCGCGAATGCCAAGAAGAATTTGCGGGGCGCAACAAAAAACCGCCCGAAGGCGGTTTTCTGGTTCGTCATCCGATCGCGAAATCGCTCAGTCGAACACCGGCGATTCGACGCCGAGGATCTTGTGCAGCTTCGGCGAGGTCGTCGTGTACTGCATGTGGATCTTCTTCTCGGGGAAGATGTACGGCGCGGCGCCGAAGGCGGCCAGCGCGGCCTCGTGGAAGCCCGACAGGATCAGTTTCTTCTTGCCCGGATAGGTGTTGATGTCGCCGACCGCGAAGATGCCCGGGATGTTGGTCTCGAACTTCTCGGTATCGACCTTGATCTGCTTGCGCTCCAGGTCCAGGCCCCATTCGGCGATCGGGCCGAGCTTCGGCGACAGGCCGAAGAATACCAGCAGATCGTCCAGCGGCATGCGGCGCGTCACGCCGTCGCCGCCGGTGACCTTGATCTCGGTCAGCACGCCGTCCTTTTCCTCGTAGCCGGTGACCTGGCCGACCATGAACTGCATTTCCATCTGCTCGCACAGTTCCTTCATCTTCGCCACCGAGGCGGGCGCGGCGCGGAAGCCGTCGCGGCGGTGGATCAGCACCACCGACTCGGCCTTGCCGACCAGATCCAGCGTCCAGTCCAGCGCCGAGTCGCCGCCGCCGACGACCACCAGATTGCGGCCGTGGAAGCGGCTCGGATCCTTGACGCGGTAGAACAGCTGCTTGCCGTCGAACTTGTCCAGGCCCTCGACCTTCAGCGTGCGTGGCTGGAACGAACCGACGCCGGCGGCGATGAAGATGGTCTTGGTCAGGAAGCGGGTGCCGAGCGAGGTCTCGACGAAGAAGCGGCCGTCCTCCTGGCGCTCGACCACCGAGACTTCCTGGCCGAGGTGGAAGGTCGGCTCGAACGGCTCGATCTGCTTGAGCAGGTTGTCGGTCAGCTCCTGGCCGGTGCAGATCGGTACCGCGGGGATGTCATAGATCGGCTTGTCCGGATACAGCTCGACGCACTGGCCGCCGACGACCTTCAGCGAGTCGATCACGTGCGCCTTGATCTCGAGCAGGCCGAGTTCGAAGACCTGGAACAGGCCGACCGGACCGGCGCCGACGATCAGCGCGTCGATTTCGAGGGGCTGGCCACCGCCAGCGTTGCCGCCGACCTGGTTGGTGGTGTCCGCGACGGGGTTGGGGATGCTCAAGTCCATATGCGTCCTGATACGTTTGGGGGCACGGTCTGTGCCCGGCATTGCGGGAAAGCGCGTGGGGACGGCTTTCTCTTTGTCGCTATCGGGTGGGTGCGGCCGGCGCGTCGGCTCAGCGCTCCAGGTATTGCAGCTTGCCGGTGGCGTCCTTCCATTCCTCGGCCTCGGGCAGCGGGGCCTTGGTCTTGGTGATCGAAGGCCAGCTGCGGGCCAGTTCGGCGTTCAGTTCGATGAACTGCTGCTGGTCGCCCGGCACGTCTTCCTCGGCATAGATCGCGTTGACCGGACACTCGGCGACGCACACCGCGCAGTCGATGCACTCGTCCGGATCGATCGCGAGGAAGTTCGGGCCCTCGCGGAAACAATCGACCGGACACACGTCAACGCAGTCGGTATAGCGGCAACGGATGCAGGATTCGGTGACAACGTGAGTCATTTCGGTTCCAGGAAAACGGATCGGCTTCGATGGGAGACTGTTTTTGGCCGCTTGTGTCGGTACTGGTGCCCGTACAACGCCCGCACGCGCGGGGACGAGCGTCGACCGCGGCCTTTCAAAGATCGGTATTGTAGCCGACCCGTTCGTCCCGCACAGCGGCCCTATATAGCCGAATCAGATAGTTTTCTTATTTCTTTATGCGAGCCTGTTCGGCATTGGCGCACGGTCATCGGGTGCTGGTTTGCCGGTGCGATGCGCAACGGTCTTGTATTGGCCCCATGCACGACGAGGTCGCGCGATGGGGTAGCATGTGGGCCTGATTCGGCACACTTGTGCGGGTTACGCCATGATCATCCAGTCTCTGCTCGACACCGACCTCTACAAATTCACGATGATGCAGGTGGTGCTGCATCATTTCCCGGCGGCCCAGGTCGAGTACCGCTTCAAATGCCGCAATGCCGGCGTGGATTTGACGCCGTACGCGGACGAGATCCGCGCGCAGATCGAACTGCTGTGCCAGTTGCGCTTCACCGAGGACGAACTGGAATACCTGCGCGGCTTTCGCTTCATCAAGAGCGATTTCGTCGATTTCCTCGGGCTGTTCCAGCTCAACGCCAAGTACGTGTCGGTCCGCCCGTCGCCGACGCACCCCGGCGAGATCGACATCACGATCCGCGGCCCGTGGCTCCATACCATCCTGTTCGAGGTGCCGCTGCTGGCGATCGTCAACGAGGTGTACTTCCGCCATACGCAGCCGCAGCCCGACTGGGAAGAGGGCCGGCGCCGCCTGGTCGACAAGCTGGCGCTGCTGCGCATGCCGGGCCGCGACGACTGCGTGATCGCCGACTACGGCACGCGCCGCCGCTTCTCGCGCGACTGGCAGGGCGAGGTGCTGGCCTCGATGCAGCAGCTGCTCGGACCGCAGCTGGCCGGCACCAGCAACGTGCATTTCGCCCGCCAGCACAACCTGACGCCGCTCGGCACGATGGCGCACGAATATCTGCAGGCCTGCCAGTCGCTGGGGCCGCGGCTGCGCGATTCGCAGGTGTTCGCGCTCGAGACCTGGGCGCGCGAATATCGCGGCGACCTCGGCATCGCGCTGTCGGACACCTACGGCTTCGACGCCTTCCTGAACGACTTCGATCTGTACTTCTGCAAGCTGTTCGACGGCGTGCGGCACGACTCCGGCGATCCGGTGGCCTGGGGCGAACGGATGCTGGCGCACTACACCAGGAACCGCGTCGATCCGCGCAGCAAGACGCTGATCTTCAGCGACAACCTCAATATCCCGCGCGTGATCGAGCTGTATGAACGCTTCGGCGGCCGCTGCCGGCTGGCGTTCGGTGTCGGCACCAACCTGACCAACGACCTGGGTTACACGCCGCTGCAGATCGTCATCAAGATGGTCCGCTGCAATGGGCAGCCGGTCGCCAAGCTGTCGGACACGCCGGAGAAGACGATGTGCGACGACCCGGCCTACCTCGGCTATCTGCGCCAGGTGTTCGGCGTGGAGACCGCCTGAGCCAGCCTGATCCTGGCGCCGTTTTCCGTCGAAGGGCGCGGGCAGGGGGACTTATAATGCCCGCTGCTCCCGCCTCCCGACTCCGATCGCCCGAACCATGAATACCGATTCCGCTCGCGACCGCATCTTCGCCCGTATCCGTGCCGCCCAGGGGCGGCCGGCGCAACCGACCCGGGGCGAGCGCGAGGCGGTGGCCGACTATCTGGCGCGCCATCCGCAGGGGCCGCGTCCCGGCGTGGCCGGCGATCTGGTCGAAGCCTTCAGCGTGCAGGCGCGCAAGATGGCCTCGACGGTCGAGCGCGTCGCCACGCTGGCCGACGTGCCGGCGGCGGTGGCGCACTATCTGAGCGGGCTGGCCTTGCCGCCGCGCGCGGTCGCCTGGCCGGCGCTCGGTGCGCTCGACTGGCAGGCACAGGGCATCGCGGTCGAAGCGCGGCCACCGCTGCGCGATCCGCAGGCCGACCGCGAGCATGGCGACCTGGTCGGCATCACCGGGTGCTTCTGCGCGATCGCCGAGACCGGTTCGCTGATGCTGCTGTCCGGACCGGAGACCTTCGCCTCCGGCGCGCTGCTGCCCGAGACCCATATCGCGGTGGTGCCCGCCGGGCGCATCGTCGCCGACCTCGAGGAAGCCTTCGCGCTGGTGCGCGCCGAGCGCGGCGAGCTGCCGCGCGCGACCAACATCATCAGCGGTCCGTCCCGTACTGGCGATATCGAACAGACCATCGTGCTCGGCGCGCACGGACCGTATCGCGTGCACGTGGTGCTGGTCGAACAGGCCTGAGCGAGCCTGCGGCACGGCACGCGGGACGTCGCCGCTGCAGGCCTCTCACCCCATTGCATCTCGCCGCCTTCGCACGGAGGCGGGCATCCCGTTTCGAACAAGACCAATGACAGGAGACCGAACACGATGCAGTCCGCCTTCGCGCCGCGCGTAATCAACGCGCCCCGGCTGGCGCTGCCGGCCATGCTGGCGATGTTCCCCGCGCTGGCCGGCGCCGCCGAGCTCGACGGCGCCACCCTGGGGCCGCTGTGGGCCTTGCCGTTCGCCGGCATCCTGCTGTCGATCGCGCTGTTCCCGCTGCTGGCGCCGCGCTTCTGGCATCACCACTTCGGCAAGGTCGCGGCCGCCTGGGGCCTGCTGTTCCTCGTGCCGTTCGCGCTGGCCTTCGGCACGCATGCCGCGGCGGCCAACGTCGTGCATGCGCTGCTGGCCGAGTACATTCCGTTCATCGTGCTGATCGGCGCGCTGTATATCGTCGCCGGGGGCATCTGCGTGCAAGGCAATCTGCATGGCACGCCGAAGCTCAATACCGGCATCCTCGCACTCGGCACCTGCCTGGCCAGCGTGATGGGCACCACGGGCGCGGCGATGCTGCTGATCCGGCCGCTGCTGCGCGCCAACGACAACCGGCGCCATGTCGCGCACGTCGTGGTCTTCTTCATCTTCCTGGTCGCCAATGCGGGCGGTTCGCTGACGCCGCTGGGCGATCCGCCGCTGTTCCTAGGCTTCCTGAAGGGGGTCGAGTTCTTCTGGACCACGCGGCACATCTTCCCCGAGACGCTGTTCCTGTGCGCCGCGCTGCTGGCGATCTTCTATTTCGTCGATCGCTACTACTTTCTCAATCGCGAAGAAGAGCTGCCGCCGCGGCTCGATCCGACGCCGGATTCGCCGGGCATCCGCATCGAGGGCAAGGCCAATTTCGCGCTGCTGCTGGCGGTGATGGCGCTGGTGCTGATGAGCGGCCTGTGGAAGCCGGGCATCGAATTCGACGTACTGGGCACGGTGGTGCCGCTGCAGGCGCTGGTGCGCGACGTCGCGCTGGTGGTGGTGGCGCTGGTGTCGCTGGCCATCACGCCGCACAGCGCGCGCGCCGGCAACGAATTCAACTGGGATCCGATTCTCGAAGTCGGCAAGCTGTTCGCCGGCATCTTCCTGACGATCATCCCGGTAATCGCGATGCTGAAGGCGGGCACCGACGGCGCCTTCGCCGGCGTGATCCGCGCGGTCAGCGACAGCAACGGCCAGCCGATCGACGGCATGTATTTCTGGGCCACCGGCCTGCTGTCGTCGTTCCTCGACAACGCGCCGACCTACCTGGTGTTCTTCAATACCGCGGGCGGCGACGCGGCCACGCTGATGACGCGCGACGCCACCACGCTGGCGGCGATCTCGGCCGGCGCGGTGTTCATGGGCGCCAACACCTATATCGGCAATGCGCCGAACCTGATGGTCAAGGCGA
Organism: Cupriavidus sp. UGS-1; assembly: GCF_021213615.1. Classification (NCBI taxonomy): domain Bacteria; kingdom Pseudomonadati; phylum Pseudomonadota; class Betaproteobacteria; order Burkholderiales; family Burkholderiaceae; genus Cupriavidus; species Cupriavidus sp. UGS-1. The sequence continues at coordinate 265,656 of NZ_JAJQJF010000006.1, forward strand.
TCGCCGAGAACCGCGGCGTGCGCATGCCGAGCTTCTTCGGCTATATGCTGTGGTCTTGCGGCATCCTGGTGCCGCTGTTCGGGGTGATGACCCTGCTGTTCTTCCGCGTCTGAGGTACACGATGGCTTCGCAACCGCAACCGCAATCCGCTTCCTCGCGCCCCGCCGTGCTGGTCACGCGGGCGATCTTCCCCGATGTGATCGAACGCCTCGCGCAGTATTTCGACGTCGATCACAACCAGCCCGACGTGCCGCTCGACGCCGCCGCGCTGAAGGCGCGCCTGGCCGGCAAGGCCGGCGTGCTCTCCAATGCCGCCGATCGCATCGACGCGGATTTGATCGGCGCGCTGCCGCAGCTGCGCGCGGTCTGCAACATGGCGGTCGGCTACAACAATCTGGACCTGCCGGCGCTGACGGCGGCGGGCATCGTCGCCACCAACACGCCGGACGTGCTGACCGAGACCACCGCGGACTTCGGCTGGGCGCTGCTGATGGCGACCGCCCGGCGCGTCACGGAGTCCGAGCACTTTTTGCGCGCCGGCAAATGGGAGCGCTGGTCCTACGACATGTTCCTCGGCATGGATCTGCACGGCAGCACGCTGGGCATCCTCGGCATGGGCCGCATCGGGCAGGCGCTGGCGCGCCGCGCCGCCGGCTTCGGCATGACGGTGCGCTATCACAACCGCAGCCAGCTGCCGGCAGAGATCGAACAGGGGCTGGGCGCGCGCTACGTCAGCAAGGCCGAACTGCTGCGCGAGTCCGACCATCTGATGCTGGTGCTGCCGTACAGCGAGCAGAGCCACCATGCGATCGGCGCGGCCGAACTGGCGCAGATGAAGCGGTCCGCGACGCTGATCAACCTCGCGCGCGGCGGCATCGTCGACGACGCGGCGCTGGCCGAGGCGCTGCGCGAGAAGCGCATCTTCGCCGCCGGTCTGGATGTGTTCGAAGGCGAGCCCAAGGTGCATCCCGCGCTGCTCGAGGTGCCCAACGTCGTGCTGACCCCGCATATCGCCAGCGCCTCGGAAAAGACGCGGCGCGCGATGGCGAATCTGGCGGCCGACAATCTGATCGCGGCGCTGGGCGCCGGCCCCGATGCCGGCAGGCCGCCCTGCGCGCTGAACCCGGAAGTGCTGGCGCGCCGCTAGCGCACCGTCGCCGTCGCGGTTGCCCTGGCCGCGGCGGCGCCTTGTTTGACGACCCCGTCCCCGATGTCCTCCTCCTCGCTGATCCTGATCGCCCTGGCGGCAATCCTGCTGCTGTCCCTGCTGACGCTGGTCCTCTTGCTGACGCGCGGGCGCGACGGCGGCCACGCGGAATTGCTGCAACGGCTGGCGGACTGGCGCGAACGCGGCGAACGCGACAGCGAACGGCTCGAACGCAGCCTGCGCGGCGAGGTCGCCGAGGCCGCGCGACTCGGGCGCGACGAGACCAGCGAGCAGATGATGCGCTTCCAGCAGACGCTGTCGGCGCAAATGACGCATATCGCCACGCTGCAGAACAACCAGATCGACATGTTCGCGCAGCAGCTGGCCAAGCTGACCGAATCGAACGAGCGGCGCCTGGGCGAGGTGCGTACCACGCTGGAACAGAAGCTCAAGGACATCGAGGCCAACAACGCCACCAGGCTCGACGAGATGCGCCGCACCGTCGACGAGAAGCTGCACGCGACGCTGGAGCAGCGGCTGGGCGAATCGTTCCGCATGGTGTCGGACCGGCTCGAGCAGGTGCATCGGGGCCTGGGCGAGATGCAGATGCTGGCGCAGGGCGTCGGCGACCTGAAGCGCGTGCTGACCAATGTGAAGACGCGCGGCACCTGGGGCGAGGTCCAGCTCGAGATGCTGCTGCAGCAGATCCTGACGCCCGAGCAATACGCGCGCAACGTCGAGACCGTGCCGAATTCGGGCGCACGGGTCGAGTTCGCGATCCGGCTGCCCGGCAAGGAGGTCGGCGTCGGCAACGCCGCGGGTAATAGCAACGGCAACGGCACGGTCTGGCTGCCGATCGACGCCAAGTTTCCGAAAGAGCAGTACGAACGGCTGACCGATGCGCAGGAACATGGCGATGTCGATGGCGTGGCCGCCGCCGGCCGAGAACTCGAAGTCGCGATCAAGCGCGAGGCGCAGACCATCGCCGAGAAGTACCTGTCGCCGCCGGCCACCACCGATTTCGCGATCCTGTTCCTGCCGACCGAGGGACTCTATGCCGAGGTGCTGCGCCGGCCGGGACTGACCGACCTGCTGCAGCGCAATCACCGCGTGACGGTGGCCGGCCCGACCACGCTGACCGCGGTGCTCAACAGCCTGCAGATGGGCTTTCGCACGCTGGCGCTGGAAAAGCGCTCGAGCGAGGTGTGGGAGGTGCTGGGCGCCGTCAAGACCGAGTTCGGCAAGTTCGGCGACGTGCTGGCGCGCACCCGGGACACGCTCGAGCGCGCCGCCCGCAATATCGAGCAGGCCGAGGTGCGCAGCCGCCAGATGGCGCGCAAGCTGCGCAAGGTCGAGGCGCTGCCGTCGGAGGCGGCCGAGCAGCTGCTCGGCTTGCCGGAGCAGGACGACGGCGAAGCTGGCGGGAAGGATGCCGGTCCGGCGCCCTGAGCCCGGCCTGCGGCAGCGTTGGGGCGTTGCCGACAAAAAAAGCGCATCCGTCGGGATGCGCTTTTTTTTTTGCGGGGGAGGGCCGGGCGGCCGGAGCCTATTGCCCTTCGTTCGGCAGATTGCGGATCGTCACCTCGATGCCGCCGAAGCGGGCCGCCACCCAGTTGTAGGCCTTGCAGGCCAGCCACAGCAGGCCGAAGCCGACCAGCGCGTTCAGAATCAGCGCGGTGAACACCGTGATGCCGGGCAGATCGCCATAGCGGACAAAGGCCACGAACAACCCCATCGACACGATCGGCACCGAGAAGCACAGATAGACCAGGACGAGCGCGCGTGCGGTCTTGACGGGGTGGAGGTAAGCGATCTCCTGATTCATGACAGCGTGGCAGTGGGGAAGAGTTGGGTTGCGGCAAGTGTAGCGAATGGGTGGCGTGGCGCATAGCCTCGCCCCGCCGGGCCGGCCAAAAGCGGCCGCCGGCACGGCTTCGGTAAGCAAAAAAACGACAGTGGAGCGGGGCGGTGCCGCCGTGCCGCGGTGGGGCGAATGGTGGGGGCAGCGACCTTACAGCAGGCCCTCGAACAGCATGACCTCGACCGGATCGCCGGCCGCGACGCCGCCTTGCTCGTGTGCCAGCACGATGAAGCAGTTGGCCTCGCTCATCGAGCGCAGCACGCCCGAGCCCTGCTGGCCGGTGATGCGCACCTCCCACTGGCCGTCGGCGCCGCGCGCGAGGATGCCGCGCTGGTATTCGGTGCGGCCCGGCTTCTTGCGGATCGCCTGGGCGCTGCGCACGCGCATCAGCGGCGGCGGCGCGATGTCCGCGCCCATCATCCGGTGCAGCGCGGCGCGGACGAAATGGTAGAAGGTCACCATCACCGCGACCGGATTGCCGGGCAGGCCGAACAGCAGCGCCTGATGGCCGTTCGACGCGATGCGGCCGAAGGCCATCGGCCGGCCGGGGCGCATCGCGATCTTCCAGAAGGTCACGTCGCCGAGTTCGGCCATGATCTGCTTGGTGTAGTCGGCCTCGCCGACCGACACGCCGCCGGAGGTGATCACCGCATCCGCGTTTTCGCAGGCGCTGCGCAGCGCGGCCTCGAGCGCGGCGGGATCGTCGCGCACCACGCCCATGTCGATCAGATCGACATGCAGCCGTCGCAGCATGCCGTGCAGCGTGTAGCGGTTCGAGTCGTAGACGCAGCCGGCGTCGAGCGGCTCCCCGATCGAACGCAGCTCGTCGCCGGTCGAGAAGAAGGCCACGCGCAGCCGCCGCCGGACCTTGACCTCGGCGATGCCGAGCGAGGCCAGCAGGCCGAGGTCGGCGGGCTGCAGCACGCGGCCCTGCCTGAGCGCGGGTTTGCCGCGCGCCAGGTCTTCGCCGCGCAGGCGGCGGTTGTCGCCGGCCCGCACCGCGTCGGCGGCAAAGCGTACGGTCTCGCCTGCTGCCTCGCCCGCTGTCTCGCCTGCCCCCTGCGCTACGCGCTGCGTGAATTCCTGCGGGATTACCGTATCGCAGCCGGCCGGCATCACCGCGCCGGTCATGATCCGTACCGCCTCGCCGGCGGCCGGGACCAGGCCGTGCGCCTCGCCGGCCAGCGCGGTGCCGATGACGCGCAGCGTCACCTCGCCGCCGCTTGCAGCCTGCAGCGCGGCGCTGGCGAAGGCATAGCCGTCCATCGCCGAGTTGTCGTGCGCCGGCACGTCGAGCGGCGACACCACGTCCTCGGCCAGCACGCGGTCCAGCGCCGCGCGGATCGCGACCTGCTCGATGCCGCTGACCGGTTCGACTACGTCGGCGATGATCCGGTTGGCCTGCGCCACCGGCAGCGCGGTGGGATCGTAGTCGGACAGGCAGGAGATCACGGATTGCAGGGACGGCATGGCAGGGTTCGGGTAGGGATCAGGTTCGGGGTTGGGTTCGGTTTGGGCGCAGCGGGTGCCGGTCGGAATGCGGAGCCGCGGGCCGGCCGGGGCCGCGCCCTTTGCTCCGCTCAGCGCGCCTCGAAGGTGCGCAGTTCGTCCAGCGTGTTGATATTGGCGAACGGCGCCGCATCGTCGAACGGCACTTCGGCCAGCCGGTGCTGCGAGGCCCACGCCTCGATCTTGCGGCCGCCGCCGTTCAGGAAGGCGACCAGGCTGTCCAGCGCGGTATGCGGCATCAGCAGGAACACCGGCTGCGTCTGGCGGCGGCCCTGCTCGTCGAGGGTGACCGGCATCGCCATCTCGGCCCCTTCACGTTCGATCGCCTGCGCCAACCGCGCCACCAGATCGGTCGGCAGGAACGGCGAATCGCACGGCGCGGTGACCATCCAGCGCGTCTGGCACTGTTCCAGGCCGGCCAGCATGCCGGCCAGCGGGCCGGCGAAGTCGGGCACCGAGTCGGTGACCACCGGCACGCCGAACGACTCGTAGGCGGCCAGGTTGCGGTTGGCATTGATCAGCAGCGCGCCGGTCTGTGGCGAGAGCCGCATCATCGTGTGCATCGCCATCGGCGCGCCACGCAGCGACTGCAGGCCCTTGTCGGTGCCGCCCATGCGGCTGCCGCGTCCGCCGGCCAGGATCAGGCCGGTAATGTCTTCGCGTTCGATCATCGCGGTGCAGGAAAAAAAGAGGTAAAGCGTTGAAGCGTTGATGGGATCGGAGCCGAGGCGGCGCGCCTAGCCGCCGATATAGGACATCTCGATCTTGCGCGCCGCGCGGGCCGCGCGCACCTGCTCGTCGCCGCGCTGCTCCGAATAGTTGTCGGTGCGCTCGCGCCAGACGCCGGCGATCGCGTTGGCGATCTCGAGGTCGCTGTGCCCGTCGCGCAGCAGCGTGCGCAGATCGTAGCCCTCGGTGGCAAACAGGCACAGATAGAGCCGGCCCTCGGTCGACAGCCGGATGCGGCTGCAATCGCCGCAGAAGGCGTGCGTGACGCTGGAGATCACGCCGATCTCGCCGGCGCCGTCGCGGTAGCGCCAGCGCTGCGCGGTCTCGCCGCTGTAGTTGGCCGCGATCGCCTCGAGCGGAAACTCCGCGTCGATGCGCGCGACCACTTCGTCCGACGGCAGCACCTCGTCCATGCGCCAATGGTTGCTGGCACCGACGTCCATGAACTCGATATAGCGGACGATGATGCCGCTGCCGCGGAAATGGCGCGCCATCGGCACGATCTCGGCGTCGTTGGTGCCGCGCTTGACCACCATGTTGACCTTCAGCGGCGCCAGCCCGACCGCCTGCGCGGTCTCGATGCCCTTGAGCACGTCCGCCACGGCGAAGTCGACGTCGTTCATGCGGCGGAAGGTGGCGTCGTCGATCGCATCGAGGCTGACCGAGACCCGCGTCAGCCCGGCGTCGCGCAGCGCACGCGCCTTGCGGGCCAGCAGCGAGGCATTGGTGGTCAGCGTCAGGTCCAGCGGCTTGCCGGCCGGCGTCTCGATGCGCGCCAGCATTTCGACCAGCTTCTCGATGTTCTTGCGCAGCAGCGGCTCGCCGCCGGTCAGCCGGATCTTTTCGACGCCATGGGCGACGAACAGGCGCGCAACGCGCTCGATCTCCTCGAAGCTGAGCAGCTCCGAATGCGGCAGGAAGGTGTAGTCCTTGTCGAACACCTCCTTCGGCATGCAGTAGACACAGCGGAAATTGCAGCGGTCGGTCACCGAGATGCGCAGGTCGTGCAGCGGCCGTCCGCGGCGGTCGGCCAGCAGCCCGCTCGGCGTTTCCAGCCGCGCGGGGATCGCGGGCTTCATCGAGTGGTATCGATGCTCGCGCAGATCGAAGATGGGAATGACGGATTCGGTCATGTCGTGATAGGTCGCCGCCAGCCCGGCGCCGTTCTGCCGCCATTCTAGCCGAGCTTGCGTCGAGGGATCGCCGGGACGGCCGGTTGGCGCGAGCGGGCAAAGAAAAAGGGGACGGCGGTGCCGTCCCCTTTCTGCCGTCGTGGCGCCGACAGGCGCCTGTCCGTCGCGCCTTACTGCTGCGCGGCCGACTGCTGCGAGTCCATCGTGACCTCGCGGCCGCCGGTCTCGACCAGCACCATCGGGCCCTGCGGCAGCGGCGGCAGCGGCTTGCGCTCGCGCGGCACGCGCGGCGCCGGCACGATGCGCGCGGCGGCTTCCTGCGCGGCACGGTACTTGGCGCTGTCGGTGTGCACCCATTGCAGGCCGGCGGCATTGAGCATCGGCTCGAGCGCGTCGGCCGACAGCGCCGTGGCCGGGGCAGGGGCCGGGGCCGCTTGCGGCTGCTGCGCTGCCGGTGCGCTGACCGCTTGGACGGCCGGCTTGACGGCCGCTTCGTCGGCCGCTGTCAGCGTCGATACCGGCGTCGATACCGGCGCGGCTTCCGTCGTCACTTCGGCCGCCGTTGCGGGCGCGGCTTCGGTGGCGGCCTGGTTGGCGGATTGAGTGGCGACCTCGGCGGGCACCTGCTCGGCGGCTGCCGTGACAGGCGCCTGCGGGGCCGGCGCGGTCGGGTCGACGGCTTCGGCCGGCGACACCTGCGTCGCGGCCGAGCGGCCCGGCGCCAGTTCCGCGGCGATCACCGGAGCGGGGGCCGGTTCGGCCGGCA